>SCSX01000069.1 GCA_004297825.1 Spirochaetota bacterium | reverse complement strand
CCTATCTCTGGGATGTGGATGGGAACCGCTACATCGACTTCCTGCAGGCGGGCGGCCCCACGCTTCTGGGCTCCAACTACGGGCCGGTCCAGGAGAAGGTTATCGGGGTCATTCGCGAGTCCGGTCCCGTCACGGGGCTTTTTCACGAGTACGAGCTCAAGCTCGCCGAGCTCATCACGAAGCTCATCCCTTCGGTCGAGCTGTTCAGGAGCCTGGCCAGCGGCACCGAGTCCTGCATGGCCGCGATCCGCGCCGCGCGCTGTTTCACCGGTAAGAACTACATCATCAAGGTGGGGGGCGCCTACCACGGATGGAGCGACCAGATGGTGCTCGGCATGCGCATTCCCGGATTGGGCACGCTCGAGGCGCACGGCATCCCCAAGGGGAGTTTCGAGTTCGTCCAGGAGGTCTACCCCAACGACCTCGAAGCGCTCAGGAAGCTCTTCGAGGAGAACGAAAAGAACGGCGGGACGGCCGCGGTGATCGTTGAGCCCTTGGGCCCGGAAAGCGGCACCAGGCCCGTGCTCTTCGACTTCAACAAGAACGTGCGCGCCCTGTGCGACGAGTTCTCGTCCCTCCTTATATTCGACGAGGTGGTCACGGCGTTTCGCGTGGGACCGGGCGGGGCGCAGGGGTATTTCGACGTGAAGCCAGACCTCACGGTGTTCGGGAAATGCGTCGCGGGCGGCTACCCGGCCGCGGGCGGCGTGGGCGGCAGGACCGAGGTGATGAGCGTGTTTGCCGCGGGCCTCCAGGGACTCGGGAAGCGCGCCATGGTGGGCGGGACCCTGTCCGCAAACCCCCTGAGCTGTGCGGCGGGATATTTCGCGATCCAGGCGATCGTGGAGAACGAGGCGCACGTGAAGGCAGGCCGCGCGGGCGACCGGCTCACTAAAGGCTTGCAGGAAATCATCAAGAAGCATGACCTTCCGTTCGTCGCCTTCAACCACGGATCGATCTGCCACCTGGAGACCGCCGCTGCGATGCTCATGGAGATCACCAATCCCAAGATATTCGAAGAGGTCACGAAGCGCAAGCACATCATGGAGGAGACGGGCGCCGTCCTCATGGCCGAGGGGCTCATAAGTCTCGCCGGGAGCCGTCTCTACACCAGCATGGCCGATACCGACGAGGTCATAGACGACGCGATCGCGCGCTTCGACAGGGTGTTGGGTCTGTTTGAGCGGGTGTAACCCCCCTCGGTCCCCCCTTGAAAAAAGGGGGGAGGAGAGCTCCGTCGAACCACACTGTCATGGTGAGCCCCTCGACGGGCTCGGGGTAAACTCCGTCGAACCATGCTGTCGGCGATAGGCCGCCCCTATGCCACCGGATGGGGAGCGGTATCGTTCGGGTGCAGTGCATCAGTAAATTTTATACTGATGCACTTTCAAATCCGGACCCGGTGGATGTTTCGCGTTGGTTTTGTAGGATCTGGTCGGTTCTGGTTGCGCTGTTCCCCATTCGCACAATTCCTCATTCCCCGTGATCGTCCCCGATTGCCGGTGCGTTCCGTTTAAAACTTGCCGAATCTCCCGCACATGCGTATACTGATTAATCATGTACACGAAGATATGCCCGGCTTTGATATCGGAAATTAATGTACTTGAAATACATTATTGGAGGGGAGCGTATGAAAATCAGCGCGCGCAACGTGCTTAAAGGAAAGATCAAAAAGATAAACACCGGGGCGGTGAACTCGGAGGTGACCATCGAGCTCGCGGGCGGACAGGAGCTCATATCGGTCATCACCAACGCCTCCGTGGCGAACCTGGGCCTCAAGGAGGGCTCCTCCGTCTATGGGGTCGTCAAGGCCTCGAACGTCATGATTGCTGTTGACTAGGTGACGCATTCGTGCCATCATGGGCCGTACAGGAGAAGGCCCATGCCCGGCATGATGATGAACACCAAAGAGGTCGCGGAATACCTGGGCGTGCACGAGAAACAGGTCTACGCCCTCATACGCGACCGCGACCTTCCCGCGACCAGGATCACGGGCAAGTGGATTTTCCCCAAGGACCTCATCGACCGATGGATCGCCGTCCATGCGAAAGCGGGGGAGGAGGGGGGCGCGAAGAAGCATCGGGGGGCCGATACCAGCCTCCTGGCGGCGGGAAGCAATGATCCCGTTCTCGAGATCCTCCTCAACACGGTGAAGGAAGCGTCCCCCGGGATGCTCATCTTCAGCTCCAGCACCGGGAGCACCCAGGGCCTGCGCCTCCTTGGCGCTGGTGAGACCGATATCGCCTGGTGCCACTTGCTCGATCCCGCGACGGGAACCTATAACATACCCTACCTCTCGTCGCACCTGGGCGATAAGAAGTTCGCCGTGGTGCACCTCTTCTTCAGGGAGCTGGGATTCATTTCCGCCAAGGACGCCCCCCGGCGCATCGAACGGTTCGAGGACCTCACCGGGGAGGGCATGCGCTTCATCAATCGGCAGGAGGGATCGGGCACGCGGGTGTTTCTCGATTACAATCTGAACCAGCGCGGGATCGATCCCGGCCGCATCGACGGCTACGGGCGCGTGGTGTATACGCACCTGGAGGCGGGACTCGCGCTCCTGTCGGGCGAGGCGAACGTGTGCCTGGCGACGGTCGCGGTATCGCGCCTCCTGGGGCTCCCCTTCGTGCCCCTCGTGAAGGAAAGCTTCGACATGGTCCTCGCGCAGGAGACCTTCTTCGCGCGCGGGGTGCAGGCGTTCATAGAGACCCTCAACACCGAAACATTCAGAAAGCGCGTCGCGCCGCTGGGGGATTACGATTTTTCGAACTCGGGCAGGATCGTGCATACGACGTCGTAGCTTGGGAAATGCAACCGCGAATATACGCGAATTTTATAAAAAACCATTGGCGTTCATTCGCGTGCATTCGCGGTTTCAACGCCTTTTCTAAAGCGTTCTTTTGTTCCTGATTGTTACTGCCTCAGCGCGGGACCCACGTAGATGAGTCCCAGGAACTTTTCTTTTTCCTTTTCCGCATCGGCGAGAACGGCGGCCAGGGTGCTTTTCAGGAGCTTCCCGTCCCTGGCGTAGCCTGCCTTGTAGGCGATGATCACCGGCGTGTCGGCGGCGTAATACTTCTGGAATATCGGAACGATCGTCTTGAGCTCGTGAAGCCCCACGAACACCGCGATCGTGTCGCCGTTCTTTCCCGCGGCGCGCACCAGGTCCTCGTTGCGCCGTATCCCGTCCGGCACCGTGAGCACGACCGCGCCGTTCACCGCCGCGTTCACGCCTATCATCGCGTTCGCGGCGTTGAACGCGCTCACGCCGGGAATCACCTTCACCCGCGCGCGCGGGACCTGCTCGTACAGCCAGTAGGTCCAGGAACCGTAAATGGTCGGATCGCCGTATTCCAGGAACGCGACGGTCATGTCCTTCGCGAGCGCGTCTTTAAGGCTTTTTATCTGCTCCTTCCGGGCCTCCTCCACGCGCGCCTTTATCTCCGCATCGGCAAGGCCGGGGTTTTTCTTCTTTTGATAATTGGCGAGCGACAGGAGCGGGTCGTAGAGCACCGGTTTCGATCCCATGTACTGCGCGAACCGGTCGGCGATATCCTGCGTGCAGACGAAGGTATCGGCCTTCGCCATGCAGGTGACCGCCTCGTGCGTGAGCAGGGAAACGTCGCCGCAGCCCACGCCCACGATATAGAGCATGGGCGCCTTCGCGGGTTCGATCATTTCGATTTTATCGACGGCCTTCACCCAGCGATCCGCCGATACGTCATCCGCGAAGACGAGGCTGAATTTCCCGGGGACGAGCGTATCGGACCCCGGCGCCGAATCGGCGAGTACAATTCCGGAACCCATGCGGTCGAGAAAGAGCTCCCCGGCCGAAAAGACCGAGCGGTATCCCCCCGGCGACGAGACCACGAAGAGCGCACCCGGCGCATAGGCGACGCCCTGCGCCGCGAGTACCTCCGCCAGGGGAACGCCGATAAACGATTTGGCGCCGTGGAACCCCTTGCCGTCCCCCACCTGCAGGACGCGTGTTTCCCGATGCGGGAACTTCGCGAGATCCTTTACCTCGCCGATACGCGTTCCGTTCCGGACAAGCGCGATGGAGGGTGACTGTTCGTCTTTCAGGCGGACGTACGGCATGGAGGGGGCGCATTCGAACACCGCGATGGAAACCACGCCCTCGATGGAGCGCCCGGTACGGCTGTCGCCGGCAAGGACCAGCCGCGGCAGCGCAATCGTACGCGAGAGCGGGGCACGCCATTTCTCGAACTCGCCTTTCTTGTGGCAGGACGAGCAATCTTTTTGAGGCATCACCGGCTCCGCCCGGTACGCGATGATCGCGTTCGAGGGCTGGCGGTACATGATCTCTCCCCAGGATAAAAGCGCCCGCGATCCGTTCGCCCCGCGCACCTCGACGGCGAGGTCGATGAGCTTGTGGAAGGGGGCGTCCTCCTTTGCGGCCGCGGCGAGTTCCAGCAGGTGTTTCAGGGGCACCCCCCGGTACATGAACACCCCCTGGAAATTGCCTTCCCCGTCAATCTCGCACACGCGCACCTCCTCGCCGCCAAAGCGCGCGAGGTCGCGCATCGACAGGCTCTGGGGCCGTCGGACTTCGCCCGAAATATCCACGCGGGGCATATCTGCATCTTGAGCGCTTGCTCCGGTCGTGCCAATAAAAAGAATGACGGAGAAGGCGATTGCGCCCATAAGTTTTTTCATCATCGTGGCCTCGCGGTTAAAAGATGCATTTACAACCGCAAAATGCGATGTGACGATCGTGATGTCAACAAATTAGTATTAATTGGTAATATAAAGTAAATATTTACCCAAACAATGTAACAAAATCATACTAAATATTACAATAATCGGTTGACACTGAATCGCCTCATTCCGCACTGTTATAGGCGCCTCGACCCGTATATCCTGTGATCGCGTGATGAAGGATGCATGGGCGACAGGGCCGCCCCGGAAACAGGGCTGCCTCCCGGTTGTGGAACGAGGGTGTACGCGGTGTTTCTATCCATGTAGTACTTTCTGGATTCAGTCCGCTTTCCTTCCACGGTCATTTTCACAGGGCATACATAAAATCAGCAGGAAGAGAGGATTTCAGGCATGAGAAAACTGTTCATACTCGCGTGCGTGTGCGCGCTCCTCTTTTCGTTCAGCGCGGTACAGGCACAGGATCCCGCCGTAAAGGACGAAAAAGCGGAAAAAAAGGAAGATGTAAAGAAAGACGATAAAAAGGCCGTCGAGGAGAAGCCGGTTGTAAAGGCCCAAGAAAAGGCGGCCGATACCGCGGATAAACCCAAGGTGAGGACCTTCCAGGGCGGCGAAATCGTGGTCAAGGAAAAGGCGATCGCCAATATCGAAAAGGCGTCCACCACGACCGAGGTCACGGACGTCGACATTCGGGCTCGCAGCGAGAAGACCCTGGACCAGACGCTTGAGATGGTGCCGGGCATCAAGGTTGAAACCAGCCACAAGGGTGGAAAACGATTTTACATGCGTGGCTTCGACCTTGACAAAGTCGCCATTCTTGTCGACGGCGTGCTTGTGAACGACGTGTACGAAGCGAACGTGGATATCTCACAGATACCCGTGATGAACGCCTCTAAGGTCATCGTGAACCGCGGCGTATCTTCTGCCCTATACGGTACTAACGGCGCGATCGGTTCGATCAATGTGGTAACCAAGAAGCCGGAGGCGTTTTTCGCGGAGACGAATCTTGAATACGGGGATTATAATAACGTCACAATAAACGCGGCGCACGGAATGCCGATAGGCGATTTCTACTATTGGATCACCGCAACTGCGTCACACTCCGACGGCTATTCAATTTCCAGCAAACTGGATAAGGACGAGCGGACTAAATGGTTTAACAGGCTTGTGCGTTACGACCTGTACGGAAATACGCTTGCGGGCATCACGCTTCAGTCGCTCGATAACTATCTGAACGATACCGGTAAATGGAACCATACCGACTACACAAAATATAATTTAGCCGGAAAAATGGGATACTCGTTCAGCGAGAAGACTGAGGTCGGACTATCGTCCGCATATACCCGTACTGAGGCGCATGCGAGTACTTTCCAGGCGAACTACTTTCCAAAGTATACCGATGCGACCGATACATGGGCTAATCCCAGCGGAACAAGCCTTACTACGGATGGGAAGAGCGCTGGTTTTACCAACCGTGCATTTTACTGGCCTTTGAAATATGATTTGAGCGTAGCGCCTTATGCGAAAACGGAATTTGGCGACCTTACCCTGCGGGCGAACGCGTTCTATGTTCGCCAGAGAACGAACCTTATAGGGTGGGCTGACCAGGACCACAGCATCGCCATGTTTCCCGCGGCAGTGGTTACTGATAATAATCCGAAAGACAATTATACAAGCATATGGACTGAGCAATCCGTAGGCATGAACATTTACCCGAGCTATAAGCTCGCCAAGTGGAACAAGCTCAATTTTGCAGCGCTGTTCCGCAGGGATAGCCACACGGCGGAAGAGCAGGCGCTTTCTTCAACACAATCCCCCGATATTTACGCAGCCCATGGCAATGACACTTACAAGACAACGTATGTCGTGGCGGATTACCTGACGTTAGCGATTGAGGATGAGATTAAACTGGGTAATGCGCAGCTTACCGCCGGAATTTCTTATGATGCTCAGAATTTCGTCGAAAACAAATACCTGAATACTACTGTTGCAACGGGAGGGTCAGATCACGCATGGGTTGATAAATACATGGCGAAAGATGATTCAATGATCTGGGGAACGCGTGATTCCATAAATCCGGTATTGGGATTTGTGTATTCCATCCTTCCCGAAACACTTAAAGCTCGTGCCGCATTTTCTTCAAAAACAAAATTTCCGCCCCTCTCCGCCTACGCGAGACTGGCGACCGAAACGGATGATCTCAGGATCAAGCCTGAGCGGTCGTATAACGGCAATGCTGGTCTGGAATATAGCATTGACCTGAAGAAAACAGAACTTACCGTATCAGCCGACTATTTTTATTCCAGGTTTGTAGATAAAATCGAACGAATCTATATCGAAACTGCCGGAATCACGACGTATACCAATATCGATGGCGCCATCTCACAGGGTGTCGAGCTCCTTCTGACGCATAAAGCGGAAAAGCTTACGAGTCATTTCAGTTCCAGCATTTCGATCGGTTATACGTATACCCATGCGGAACGGCTTGATAACACAGAGGATGTTTCGATTAATAAAGGTAAGAAGTTCGAATTTACTCCGATACACGTGTTCCTTTTCGATATAAGATTAACCAGTATCGCGGGAACATCATTTAACATATTTGGCCAATACACAAGGAATCAGGTCATGTATGCCCTCAAAGAAGCGCCTGTTGCCGGTGTCGGTCCCTATTCAACGAAGTACTTCCAGGCCGTGGAGCTTCACAATCCCCTCATGGTCAACGTGAAGATCAGCCAGAAGATACTTGAAAAGTACGAGGTCTACATACTCTGCCGTAACGTTCTCGACGATTACAACGCCGATCCGTTTAACCCCGGACCGGGCCGGATGTTCTATATTGGCGGCGGCGCCAAATTTTAGTCTCCATGCATATCCTATTTGAGGCAGGCGGTCCAATGGACCGCTTGCCTCTTCCTTTTTTGCTTCCGGAACACACAATGCAATTAATAGACCATTCAATGAGGCGGCCATGAAGAAACAGTATATCTATGCGGCATGCGCGGTCGCGGTCCTCGTACTCGCGTACGCGGGCTACAAGGCGTTCTATCCAAAAAACTATTTGTCGGTGATGGCGGTAACCGGGGCGACACCCCTTGCCCTTACCGAGGATATGAAGGGCGGGCTAAATCTCGAGATAAGCGGCGCCACTAAACGTGTTTACAAGTTCGACGGCGATTCGCTGGCAGCGTTCGCGCCCACCTACGTCCGCACGCGCGAAGTCGCGCCGGACGGCAGTTTCCAGGGGACCTATCGCTATCACGGCATCTCCGTCCTGCACATCCTGGAGGGTATCGCGCCCAAGAAGCCTGAAGGCGCGGCATTCGACAAGCCCCTTGACATGATCGTGGCCTTTGTGAACGGGCAGGGAAAGGAGATCATCTTCAGTTACTGCGAGCTCACCATGGTAACCGACGCCGATGCGCCCGTCCTGGCGTTCAGCCGGAAAGAGCTTCTGCCCAACGACGCGAAAACGGCGGCGATCTACGACAAGAACATCCACAAGGGGAAATTGAACGGCCTGCGGCTTATCTGTCCCGCGGAACCCGACACGGTGCGCTACCTGGACGACGTCAGGAAGATCGAGATACGGGAGAGCGCGGTCCCGAACAAGAACCTCCCCGTGACGAAGAAGGGCGAGAAATGCGTATCGACGGGAATCACCTGTGTGCGGGGGGCGAAAACGGCGCCCGTAACATACCAGGGCGTAAGCGAGGCCGCGGTGAGCGGCTGGGTGCGCACGGGACACGGCAAGGGATTCAAGGGCGTGTCGAAGGCGAACGGGTATAACCTGCTCTCGCTTCTCCAGGCGAATTTTCCCGGCTGTGGTTCCGAACAGTACTACCTGTTCGTCGCCTGTGACGGCTATCGGGTGCTCTTTTCCGGGAGGGAGCTTTTCCTGACCGACGCCGGCAAGAAGGCGATGCTGCTGAAGACCGTGGATGGTACGGCCCTTCCCGACGGACCCATGCTGGGTCCGGTTGCCGACTATTTTGTCGATCGGGACGTTTGGGGACTTTCACATATCGTCGTGCTGGAGAAGCCCTGATGAATACCCTCTATTTGCTCTATGCCGCAGGCGCGCTTTACCTGGCGAGCTTTATCGCGGGAATGTTCAGGATGCGTATCGCGGGGATCGCGCTCCTGGGAGCAGGGGCGGCGGCACACCTGTCGTATCAGGTGAGCCGCGCCTGGCTGACCGGGTTCTTCCTGCCTAACGCGATGTTCGACGGGGTGTTCCTGCTGCCGCTTGCAATCGCGGTCGCGCTGCTGGCGATACGCCTGTTCTCGGAAGAAGACGAAAATTGGGAGCGCGCGACCGCAATCGTGTGCATGTTCATGGTGTTTGCATTCATCTATCCGAAGGGTATCATCCCCCCGACGCCCAACAAGCTCACCGTGTGGGCCCAGGCCTTCTTCCTGACCGAGAGCGCGGGCCACGCGTGTTTCTACCTGGGGGCGTGGGGCGCGATGTACAACCTCATCCGGAAAAAAGACTACGGCCTGTTTCACACGCTCATAGTCTGGGGTTTTGTGCTGTTCAGCATATCCCAGGTAACGGGCGCTATCTGGGCGTACCTGGGCTGGGGTTCTACGTTCCGCTGGGGAGCGCGCCATCTGCAGACGGCGGTGATCTGGCTCTATTACGTCAATTACCTTCACCTCCGCTTCCTTCCCTCATGGAGCGCCGCGCGCAGATACATCTACGCGGCCCTCGGGGCGATCGTTACGATTGCGTGCTCCTTCGGCTCGTACCTGGGCGAGATGAGCTTTCCCAGGGTAGGAGGCTGACATGATACGCAAGGCATGGACTTTCATGGGAAGCACTGGGCTCACATTCTGGCTCATATGCGCGATAGGGGTGACCATGTATATCGGATCCCTTATCGCCTCCGCGAATTTTACATTTTTCGAAGAAGCGAACACGCTGCGCATCCAGGACTGGTTTTTCAGCCGGGGTGTCGGCGAGCCGGGAAAGACCTGGTGGCTTCCGCTTCTTTTCCTCCTTTTCGCGGGACTGGGCGCGAACACGATCGCATGCGCGATGCAGCGTGTTTCATTCCTCTGGAGCCGGCGCGCGAATTTCGCCGCGAAGCAGTTTCTCATTCTCATGACGCCCTCGATGGTGCATATTGTGTTCCTGGTGATGCTTTCCGGGCATTTCCTCACGTTCACGCTCTACGAATACAGGAGAATCCCCATCCAGGAGAGCACCCGCGTGGATTTGCTGGACGGCAGGACCGCGGCGATCAAAACGATCGAACGGGAGCGCTTCCCGAACGGATCGCTCCTGCATGATCGGGTCCGGCAGGTCGAGGTTGAACTGGAGATAGGCGAGGGGCCCCTGGCGCGATCGACGCGCCTTGGATTTCTTTCTCCGGTATACGACGGCGACGTATGGCTGCAGCTTGACCTGGAAAGGAAAAAAATGAAAGAAGCGAGGATCGATCCGACCGACGAGAGCTGCAATAAAGAACGCAATTTTCATATGGACCACGTGCGTACACCGGGGATGGCGCAGGTCTATCTTGTCCAGACGCGTGACCCGGGATTTCTCGTGCTGCTGCCCTGTTTCGGGCTCGTGATACTCATGATGGCTCTGTATTTCGCCGCGGGAAGCACGCGCCGCGCCGAAAAGATTTAAAGGAACATTGCCCTGGTCGGGGATCATCTTCTTCCCCGACCAGCATTCATGTATGCGCAGGCTTGCCTCCGGCGTGATTGCCCCATATTTTTAGCTTGAGTGTATCGGCGTGTGGTGGTATGAATACCCCCGCGCCACGCTTAATTTGTTTTTCTAATTCCCCTCACCCAAAGGAGGCCATACATGTTCCAGTTCGTACCCACCGTCCTCATCCTTTTCGTGCTTCTCATTCTCTCCTCGATCAAGGTCATCAAGGAATACGAGCGCGCGGTCGTTTTCCGGTTGGGGCGCCTGCTTCCCCGGCCCAAGGGTCCCGGGATAATCATCATCATCCCCGTCATCGACCGGTGGGTGAAGGTGAGCCTCCGGCTCGTCGCTTTGGAGATTCCGCCCCAGGACGTCATCACACGCGATAACGTCTCCGTAAAGGTGAGCGCCGTGTTGTACTTCCGCGTGATCGAGCCGAACAAGGCTGTCACCGACGTCGAGGATTTCCTCTACGCGACCTCGCAACTCGCACAGACGACGCTCCGGAGCGTCCTGGGACAGTCCGAGCTCGACCACCTGCTCAGTGACCGGGAGCGCATCAACACCGAGCTCCAGACCGTGCTCGACCAGCATACGGACCCCTGGGGCATCAAGGTCTCCTCGGTCGAGGTGAAGCATGTGGACCTTCCCCAGGAAATGCAGCGCGCCATGGCAAAGCAGGCCGAGGCCGAGCGCGAGCGCCGCGCGAAGATCATCAACTCGGAGGGCGAGTTCCAGGCGGCGGCGAAGCTCATCGAGGCGGCCACACTCATGGAAAATCACCCGATAGCGCTCCAGCTCAGGTACCTTCAGACCCTGCGCGAGGTCGCGACCGAGAACAACTCGACCACGCTCTTCCCGATCCCGATCGACATTCTCACGCCGTTCATGAAGAAATAGGGCCCGTGGAAGGCGCGGATCCGAATCCGCGCCTTCCACAGCATCGCATCAATCACATTTATGAAAAAGAAAATTGCGATGATGGTCGCCGCTCTTGCACTGGGAGCGTCATTTCTGTTTCCATTCAAAGGAAATGGCGCCGGCCCGGAGGTGAGCACCGACTTGCTCAAGGCGCACGTCGCCGCGCTCACGCGTATCAGCCCCCCGAGAAATTCCGTGAACATTGCCTCCCTCGACAAGGCCGCTGAATACATAAAAGCGGCGTTCCTCAAGACCGGCGCAGAGTCTTATTTTCAGCATTATTCGAACGAACATGGGGATTTCAAGAACGTCGTCCTCAGGATTAATCCGAACATGACGGACGTGGTCGTGGTGGGTGCGCACTATGACGTGTTCGGGGATTTTCCCGGCGCCGACGACAACGCGAGCGGCGTCGCTGGGCTGCTGGAGCTTGCGCGGCTGCTCACCGCGACCTGGACATCGAAGGAGGTGAGCCTCGAACTGGTCGCGTATGGCAGCGAGGAGCCGCCTTTTTTTGGAACGCGCGAAATGGGGAGCGCGGGCCATGCCCGTTACATGGCGAAGCAGTTCAGAAGGGTGAGGGCCATGATCGCGCTCGAGATGATCGGCTTTTTCAGCGACGCGCGCCGTTCGCAGAGATACCCGCAGCGCGGCATGGAGCAGGCGTATCCCGATACCGGAAATTTCATCGCGATCGTAGGAAGGACGGAGGAGACGTCCCTGCTGGCGCGCGTGAAGAAGGCGATGACCGGCGTCTCGGCGCTTCCGGTCCAGTCGATCGCGGCGCCGGCCTCGGTGACCGGCGTGAATTTCTCGGACCACAGGAACTACTGGGAGGTGGGATTCCCGGCCATCATGGTGACCGATACCGCGTTCTACCGCAATCCCAGCTATCATACCGCAGGGGATACCATTGATACCCTGGATTTCGCACGCATGGCCGAAGTCGTGAAGGGCGTGCATGCGGCGGTCATGGACCTGGCGCGCGAATGAGCGCCACGGAAAGGGCGGTCAGGTGATCAGTTTCTTCAGCCTGTTCAGCTCGTTGATGGCATCGAGCGGGGTGATCGAATCCAGGTCGATCGCCTGGATGGCCCGAATGACAAGGTGGTTCGCGGCGTTGAACATCTCGAGCTGTTCCGAGGCGTCGTCCTGTTCGTCGGCGCCCTTCGCCCTTCCGGATTTTTCGAGGCGCTCCAGTATCTTCGCAGCGCGCGCGGTGATCTCGCGGGGGATTCCCGCGAGCCTTGCCACGTGTATACCGTAGGACTTGTCCGCCGTGCCCGGTCCCACTTTATGCAGAAACTCGACGGCGCCCAGGTGCTCGCGTACCAGCACGTTGTAATTCGCGACGCCCGGCTTCTCGCCCAGCTTCGTGAGCTCGTGGTAGTGCGTGGCGAAGAGCGTCTTCGCCTTGATGTACCTTAAAATGTACTCAAGCACCGCCCACGCGATCGAGAGTCCGTCAAAGGTGCTGGTGCCCCGGCCCACCTCGTCCATGATGATGAGGCTGCGCGGCGTCGCGTTGTTCAGGATCACGGCGGTCTCGTTCATTTCCACGAGGAAGGTGGACTCGCCGCGCGAGATATTGTCCGATGAGCCTATGCGCGTGAAGATGCGGTCCACGGGCGTGAGATCGGCGGAGGCGGCGGGGACGAAGGAGCCTATCTGCGCCATGAGCTGGATCACCGCGGCCATGCGGATGTAGGTGGACTTCCCGGACATGTTGGGCCCGGTGAGGAGAAGGATGTGGCTTCCGTGCGCGTTGAGCGCAAGGTCGTTCGGGATAAAGACCTCCTGGGTATAATAGCGCTCGACCACGGGATGGCGTCCCTCGCGTATGTCGGTGATGCCGTCTTCGTTGAAGCGCGGGCGCGTGAACCGGTGCTCGATCGCGCTCGCGGCAAGCGACGCGAACAGGTCGATCTCGGCGACGGCGGAGGCGGCGGCCTGGAGCGCGCTGCGCGCCGATACAATCTCCTCCGTGAGGACGCGGATTTCCCCCTCCTCGAGCTCCTTGATTTTCTCGGACGAAGAGAGTATATCTTCCTCGAACTTTTGAAGCGTTTCGGTGGTGTAGCGCTCGGCGCCCACGAGGGTCTGCTTGCGAAGGTACTCGGACGGGACCTTCACGGCCTGACCCTTGCTCACCTCGATGTAGTAGCCCAGCACCCTGTTGTACTTCACCCTGAGCGTGGGGATGCCAAGCTCCCGCTTCTGTTCCTCCTGGTACTCGATAACCCAGGTCCGCGCGTCCTTCTTGAGCTCGTACAGGCGGTCGAGCTCGGGACTGTAACCCTTGCGCACAACGCGCCCGTGCTCGGGGGACAGCGCCGGCTCGTCCTCGATCGTCGCCTCGATCCGCGCGGCGAGTTCGCCCAGGGGGGGAATGCCCGCGGCCAGGGCGGCGACGAGCTCGTGCGGCTGCGGCGAGAGCACGTCCCGCACGGCGTCCGCGGAGCGCGCGGAGCGCGCGATCGCCAGGAGGTCGCGCGGGTTCACGCGTCCTGCCGCGATGCGGGTCAGGACGCGCTCGATGTCCATGACGCCCGAAAGCGCCGCGCGCACGTCATCGAGAAGCCCGTGGTATTCGAAAAAGTACTGCACGATGTCCAGGCGGCGCTCGATGTCCGCGGTGAGGAGCAGGGGCTGCAGGAGCGCGCGCTCCAGGGCGCGCCTGCCCATGGGGGTACGGGCGCGGTTCAGGAGCGCGAACAGGGTGCGGTGCTTCGTCCCGTCCTGCGCGTTCACGATGAGCTCCAGGTGCGCGATGGTCGCCTCGTCGAGTATCATCCGGTCGGAGGACACGATGCGCTGGGGAAGCTTCAGGTGGTCGAAGGCGCGCCGGTGGGTGTCTTTTAAGTATTCCAGGATCGAACCGGCTGCCAGTATCTCGGCGCCCCCCGTTATTCCCAGCCCCTTGACGGAGGCAAGCGCGTAGGCCTGCGTGATGGTGCCGGTCATGTAGTCGATATCGTACAACCAGTCGTTGATGCGGTTGACGGGGATGTTGCGCGCCCTGACGTGCGCCGCGAAGGGCTCGTCCTCCTCCGCGCCGCGCCCGTGCAGGATCGCCTCGCGCGGGGCGAAGCGCGCGATCTCGCCGCGGTACAGGTCGAGCGAGCGCGGGATGGCGGACAGGAAGAAATCGCCGGTGGAGACGTCCACGAATGCGAGGCCGATCTCTTTTTCCAGGAGCACGATGGACGCGAGGAAATTGTTGTCGTCGCCCGCCAGGAGGTTCTGCTCGATCACGGTGCCGGGGGTGATGACGCGCACCACGTCGCGCCTGACTACCGTCCCGCTCGAGGGCGTCGCCTCCATCTGCTCGCAGATCGCCACGCGGTGCCCCGCCTTGATGAGACGCGCGATATAGCTTTCGGACGCGTGGTAGGGGATGCCGCACATGGGGATGTCGTTCTGCCGCGAGGTGAGGACGATGTCTAGCGCCTTCGAGGCGACGCGCGCGTCCTCGAAAAACATCTCGTAGAAATCACCCAGCCTGAAAAAAAGGATTTCGTTCGGGTGCTTCTTCTTTATGTCGAGGTATTGCCGCATGAGCGGCGTGAGCGTGGGGTCGTTCCGTTTATTCTCCATAGATATACTGCCTGCTGCCGCGCTTTTTTATCCTCACCACGCCGCCGTTCAGGGCGTACTCCTCCGCGAGGCGCGTCTTCACGCCGATTGCCGTGTCGGCGTCGGGGACGCGGCCCACGTAGATCATGTAGCGGCCCCCCAGGTTCACCGTATTCACCGGCGCGAATTCCTTCTTCACGAGTGCGGCGATCTCCTTCGCGTCCTTCGCGTCGTAGAAGGGTCCCAGCGAGACCGCGTATGTTTCGGCGCCCGTGTCGGGTTCCCTGTACTCCGTTTCGGGGCTTATGTCAAGGATATCGGCGGACTTCATCCGGGTCTCGTCGGGAAGGTAGTCGACGCGCCGCGGATTGTGCGACGCCAGCGCCTCGACCCGTTCCCGCGCGTAATCCGCCTCCGGGGAGGAGGGGTAGCGCTTCACGACGTCCGCCATCGCGGAGTGCGCGCGGTCCCAGTCTTCGCGCTTCTCGTAATAGCGCCCCAGCAGGTACAGCCCCGAGGCCGCTGCCGCCGAATCGCCGAACCCGACCACGAGCTCTTTCAGGATACCCAGGTACGCACGCGAGAGCCCGCTCGTATGCCGCTCAACGTGCGACGAGAGGAGCAGCGCCTCGGCAAGCCCCTCGTAATCGTGGTGGTCGGCGGTGATCGCGGCGATCGCGGCGCGCGCCTCGTCGTAGCGCTCGCGGTGGATGAGCCCGCGCGCGAGCAGGAGCTTTATCCGCAGCGCCCTCTCGTCGGCGGGCGCCCCGGCGAGGCCCGCGCGCGCCTCCGCGACGAGTTCGTCCCACTTTCCCGCGAGGTAGAGGATCTCGCAGGCTTTCAGTGCCGCCGTTACGCGCACTCCATAGGAAGGGTAGGAGTCCCGTATCTTCCGGTAGCGGCCGAGAGCGTCGTCCGGCCAAGGGGCGAGCTCCGCCGCGAGCATGCGCGCCTCGGGCGCGAACTCGCTCCTGGGATAACTTTTTACAAAGGCCGCCACGGCGTCGTCAAGTCCGGAGGCGTTTCCCTCGCGATGGAGGGCGATTATCTTTTTCCACGCGCCGGCCTCGTCCGCCCGCAGCGCGCAGGGGAGGGCGCAGAGCAGCGCGCACGCGAGCGCGATCGTGCCCGCCCTATGCAACGCGCTCACCATAGAGCGTGGAGCCCCTGAGCCCGCGCACGACGACGTCCAGCACCCGTCCGATGTCGTCCTTCGCGCCGGGGAGCACCATCGGATGATTCAGGAAGGTGCGTCCCATGACCTCGTCCGCGGATTTTTTGCTGATGGATTCGACGATCACGCGCTCGGTCCTTCCTTCGCGCGCCGCGAGCCTGGAGCGCGATATCTCCCTCTGGGCGTCGATAATGCTTCTCAGCCGCTCGAGCTTTTCGGCCCGGGTGAGGGACTCGGGCAGGGAGAACGCGGCGGTCCCCTCACGGGGCGAGTAGGCGTACATGAACGCCTCGTCGAAGCGGATGCGTTCCATGGCGGAAAGCGTCCCCTGGAAATCGTCCGCAGTCTCGCCGGGGAAACCCGCAATGAGGTCGGTGGAGAGCGCGTAGTCCGGGAGGACCGACGCGATCGAATCCACGACGCGCAGGTAATGCCCCATGTCGTACCCCCTGTTCATGAGGGCGAGCACCCGGTCGGATCCGCTCTGGAGCGGAAGATGGATCGCGCGCGATATGTTTCCGTGTGCCGCGATTACGCGCGCGATATCAGGGGTGAAGTCTTTCGGGTGCGAAGTCAAAAAATTGACCCGCGCGATTCCAGGAACCGCCGCGGCGCGCGAGAGGAGCTCGTGGAAGGGGACGTCCCCGCTGTCCTGCCCGTACTGGTTCACGTTCTGGCCCAGGAGCGTGATCTCGATGACGCCGTTCCCCGCGGCGCGCTCGATCGAACGGATGATCTCGCCGGACTCGAAGGAGACGAGCGGTCCGCGCACGTAAGGCACGATGCAGTACGCGCAGAAGTTTTCGCAGCCGTGCGTGATGGTCACCCACTTGTGCCAGGGAAGGATGTCGCGCGTAACGCATTCGGTATCCACGCGGCTCGCAAGCAGGGAGCGCTCCTGGGTGAGGTGGAGCGCCCGCCCCCGGTCGATCAGGAATTCGCTGATAATCTTCCCGGCATCGAGGGACCGGTAGGGCCCCATGGCGAGGTCGGCAGCCCCCTGCGCGATCATCTCTTCGCCGATCCTCTGCGCCATGCATCCGGCGACGGCGACCACGCGCCCGCGTCCCGCGTGCGCCTTCGCCTCGCGGATGCGCGCGAGGGCCCGGTCCTCGGCATGGCTGCGGACGGAGCAGGTGTTGAATATGACGACCCCGGCCTCGTCCTCGGAGGGAGCGGGAAGGAAGCCCTCGCGCTCCAGGGACGCGGCCATGAACTCCGAATCGCCCTTGTTCATCTGGCAGCCAAAGGTCTCGATGAAGTAGGTGCGCGGTGTCAACCCAGTATCCCCGATTTCCCGAGCGCCTCAATCTCCGCGTCGGAGTATCCCGCGCCGCGCAGTATCTCGGCGTTGTGGTGGCCCATGGGCGCACCGGCGAACGATGCCGTCCCGGTCCCCGAGGAAAACTTGAGGGGATTGCCGAACTGTCGCACCGGCGTTCCCTCCACCGTGGGCACCTCCACCGTCATCTCCCGCTCGCAGAAGGGGGGATTATCGGCGGCCTCCGTGAGGGTGCGCACCGGCTCGACACAGGCCTCGATTCCGGCGAAAAGCTTTTCCCAGTGCGCGAGCGGCATGGAGGCGATCACGCGGGCGACCGCGCGTTTCTGCGCCGCGAGCGCATCCGCGCTCATGGACGAGAATTCCACCTCGGGAACGCCCAGGGCCGCCAGGAAGTTCGCGCGGAACCTGGGTTCGAGCATCCCCGCGGAGAGGTAGCGCTCGTCGGCGGTGCGGTAGAAATCGTAGAGGGAGCCGCCGTTCAGGGGCTCGGACTCGGGACGCGGCGCGCAGCCGTCCACGAGCGCGCCCGCCTGGAGTGCGGCCAGCGCGAAGCTTCCGTCCGCGATGGAAATGTCGACATGCTCTCCCTCGCCCGTGTTCATGCGGCGTATAACGGACGCGAGGAGCCCGATCGCGAGGTTCTTTGAGCCCGCGCATATATCGGCGACCTGGAGAGAGCCCGGAACGGGACCCGCGCCCGCGCGTCCCGCGTAGGACTCGCTTCCGGAAAGCGCGAGGTAGTTGATGTCGTGGCCCGGCCGGTCGCGGTAGCTCCCCGTCTGCCCGTATCCGGTGACCGAGCAGTAGATGAGGCGCGGCTGGATCGCCCTGAGCGCCTCGTACCCGAGGCCGAATCGGTCCATAACGCCGGGGCGGAACTGCTCGACCACGATATCGTACTCGCGGAGGAGGCGCAGCACCACGTCGCGTGCCCCGGGCTTTTTCAGATCGAGCGAGAGGGAGCGCTTCCCGCGGTTGAGGTAGAGGTACGCCGCGGACACCCCGTCCACGGGACAGTCCAGGAGCCGCGTCATGTCGGGATTGGCCGGGTTCTCGATCTTGATGATATCGGCCCCCATGTCCGCGAGCATGAGGGTGCCGTACGGGCCCGGGAGCAGGTAGGAGAAATCGAGAATCTTGAGTCCGCTCAGGTGTGCGTTCATGGATGCCCCTTCGATCATCAGGGGCGGACAGGCCCCCGGATTCTCCATACTACAAAGGCTGCCGGGTTTGAAAAGTAAAATTTGTAGCGGGGAAAGATGCCGTGGAAGGCGCGGATTCGAATCCGCGCCTTCCACGGCATCTCGTCAATCCCCCGTCATCTCATCCATCTCCCTTGAAAGGCGCGCGCGGATGAACGCTCGCACCGGGTAATTTTCTTGAAAATAGCTTGACAACCCACCCCATTTAGTTTAGTACCAAACCAATAATGAAGGTGAAACCGACCAACTTTCTCTATACCCTGAGCCGCATTCGCCAGAAGGCCTACGCCTTTCTGGAGGAAGAAATGGCGCACGAGGGCCTTGAAGGGGTGGCCCCCTCCTACGGAGACGTGCTCTACATCGTCGAGCGCAAGGGGCCCATGCCCATGAAGGAAATCTCGCGCTATACCTACAAGGACAAGTCCACGATCACCGGGATCGTGCAGCGCCTCACGGAGCACGGCTATTTCACGCGCGTGCAGGACCCGTCCGACGGCAGGGTCTCGCTCATCGCGGTCACGGACAAGATGAAGGCCGCCAGGCCCGCGGTCGGGAGGGTCTCGGGAAACCTCCATAAGAAGCTCTATGCCGCGCTCTCGGACGGCGAGCGGGAAACGCTTTTCGCGCTCCTGGAAAAGATGAACGACAGCCTGTAAGGCTATGAAGGGAAGGAAATCATGCTGGAAACAAGCACCTACGAAGACGTCATCCAGGTCCGCATGGGGCGCGAGGTGGAGGGAAAGGTCCTTTACTGGGTTTCCGCGTACCTGGTGGACGGGCTCCTCATCGACACCGGCTGTGAATGGACGAAAGGCGAATTCATGGAATTCATCCGGAACGAGCGCGTGGAAACGATCGTGAACACCCACTTTCACGAGGATCATATCGGCGCGAACGCGCTCGTCGCACAGCATTTCGGGGTGCCGATATACGCGCACCGCGAATCGATTCCCTTCATAAAGGGGGGCCAGGAGCTCCGTCCCTACCAGGAATTCGTATGGGGGGTCCCGGAGCTATCGGACCCGGCCGAACTTCCCGCGGAGCTGCGCACGCCCGCGCATACCTTCGAGGTTATCGACACCCCCGGCCACAGCCTGGGGCACGTCGCGCTCGTCGATCGCGCGCGGGGCTGGTGTTTTTCCGGCGATATTTTCGCGCGCGAGAAACCCAAGTTCATCCGCCCCGAGGAGGACATGCGCGCGACGGTCGATTCGATGAGAAAAATTTTATCGGCGCTCCCGGACGGGCTTGTCCTCTTCACCTCCGTGGGCAAGATCGTCACGGACGGGCGCCGTGCGCTCGGGGAGTGTATCGGCTACCTGGAGGAGTACTCGGGAAAGGCGAAGCATCTTCAAGACGGGGGGGCCGATATTCCCTCCATAATGAATACGCTTTTCGGCGGGGAGCACCCCTTCGCGGAGCTCACCGGCGGACATTACCGGACGGAGAACCTGGTACGCTCGCTGCTCGAGATGTGAATCGCGCAAGACCGTTGTGCGGAATAAGTGCACGCGGATGAAATAAACGCTGACATTGGAGGCCGCATGGACAGATATGAAGCGCTTCAACAGATAATCGACACGCATCCCTCGACCGCGCCGCGGACCGACACCTTCATCGAGATCCTGAAAATCCTTTTCACGCCCGAGGAGGCGGACGTTGCGCTCGTCATGAGCTTCAAGCCGCTCGCGCTCGCGAAGATCGCGCAGGCGGCCTCGCTTGACGAAAAGACCGCCGGGGAGCGCCTGGAAAAGATGGCAAACAAGGCGATCATCTTCTCGAAGGAAAAGGACGGCGCGAAAAGCTACGGCCTGGTCCCCACCATCCCGGGCCTCTTCGAGTTCCCATTCATGAAGGGCGGGGGGACGCCCATGCACGACACGCTGGGAAAGCTCTGGTCGAAATACCATCACGAGGCCCTGGGCGCTTCCTTCGCGGGAAACCCGACGCCGCTCATGCGCGTGGTGGCCGTGGAAAAATCGCTCGCGCCCCAGTCCAGGGTACACCCCTATGAAGAGGTCGCAAAGCTTATCGACAATTCCGACTACGTCGCTCTCACAAAGTGCGCGTGCAGGGTCAGCGTGGGGAAGTGCGACAAGCCCAAGGACGTGTGCATCATCTTCGACTCCGCGGCGAAGTTCCTGGTCGAGCGCGGCTACGCGCGGCAGGCGAGCAAGGACGAGGCGAAGGACGCCCTGAAGCGCAGTGACGAGGCGGGGCTCGTCCACACGAGCAACAACAGCAAGGACCGAGCCAGCGTCATCTGCAACTGCTGTCCGTGCTGCTGCACCATCCTACGGGGACGCACCGAGCTTAATCACCCGCATGCGTTCGAACCCAGCCGCTTCGAGGCGCGCGTGGACGGTGCGGCATGCACCGGCTGTGAAATATGTGTAACGGAGCGCTGCCCCGTCAAGGCGATCGAGATGAAGGACGGCATCGCCGTGGTGAGCGCGGACACGTGTATCGGCTGCGGGCTGTGCGCGACCGGGTGCCCGGCGGAGGCGATCTCGATGGCGGAGCGCGCGCGCGTGCCGGAGGTCCCCGCGAGCATCCAGGAGATGGGCATCAAGGCCGCCCAGGAGAAGGGCAGGCTCGACGGCTTCGTGAAGATCATGGCGCGGTGAGCACGGTGAAGCCGAAAAACGAAGCCTTCCGGGCGGTCATCGAGCGCGGGTTCGCGACCGCGAACTTCGTCATGGATGTGGGCATAGTTCTGAAAGGCTGCGGGCCCGGCTGGTGCGAGACGACCCTCGCGCTCCAGCCGCGCCACCTGCAACAGGACGCCGTCGTGCACGCGGGGGTGCTGGGCACCATGGCCGACCATACCGCGGGCGGGGCGGGCATGACCCTCATGGGAGCCCAGGAGTACGTCCTCACGGTCGAATACAAGATCAACCTTCTCCGGCCCGCCACGGGAAGCGCGCTCTTCTGCCGCGCGGAGGTGCTTAAACCGGGAAGCGCCGTTACCGTGTGCGAGAGCATGGTCTACGCGGGAAGCGATGCCGGGGGAAAGCTCGTCGCCAAGGCGACCGTCACGCTCGCGGTGATGAAGAAGACTGGTTAATGGAAACCCTATTGCGCGGGCGCCCTTCATGGGAGATGATAAGATGAAGGGGGATTGAAGAGCTGACGGTCTAGATGAAGGCGCGGATTCGAATCCGCGCCTTCATCTAGACTGTGCCTTCCCCGTCAATCAAGCCCGGCCTTCCGGAACACGAAATCGATATTTTTCAGGTACGCGCTCATGTCGAAGAGCGCGTCCATCTCCGCGCCCGGAATCTTCCCGGCGATTGCGGGCTCCTTACGCGCGAGTTCCATAAGGGTACCCTCGCGCTTCCACACGCGCATCGCGATTCCCTGCACCAGGGCGTACGCATCCTCGCGGGAAAGCCCCTTCTCGACCAGCGCGAGGAGCAGCGCCTGCGAGAAGTAGAGCCCGCCCGTGCGCCCGATATTCTCGATCATGGAGTCCTCGTAGACGTGGAGGTTTTCTATGATGAAGATCATGCGGTGCAGGATGTAATCCAGGGCGATTATGGAATCCGGCAGGATCACGCGCTCCGCCGACGAGTGCGATATGTCCCGCTCGTGCCACAGGGTCATGTTGTCCAGCGCGACGTTCATGTTCGCCTTGATCACACGCGAGAGCCCGCTCACGCGCTCGGCGAGTATCGGGTTGCGCTTGTGCGGCATGGCGGACGATCCCTTCTGCCCTTTCTGGAACGGCTCCTCGACCTCGCGCACCTCGGTGCGCTGGAGGTGGCGAATCTCGGTGGCGAGCTGGTCGAGCGTCCCCGCGGTGATGGCGAGCGCCGCCATGAACTCGGCGTGCCGGTCGCGCTGGATCACCTGCGTCGAGATGGGATCGGCCTTGAGTCCCAGCTTCGCGCACACGACCGCCTCGAGGGCGGGGTCGATATTGCTGAACGTCCCCACGGCGCCGGAGAGTTTTCCAAACGATATGTTTTCGATCGCGCGCTCCAGGCGCTCCCGGTCGCGCTCGAATTCCTTAAAGTAGAGCGCCATCTTCATGCCGAAGGTGGTGGGCTCGGCGTGCACCCCGTGCGAGCGTCCCATGCAGGGCGTATGCTTGTAGGCGAGGGCCTTCGCCTTGAGCGCGGCCATGAGCGCGTTTACCCCCCGCAGGAGTATCGTCCCGGACTGGCGCATCTGGATGGAAAGTGCGGTGTCGACGATATCGCTCGACGTGAGGCCGTAGTGCACATAACGGCTCGCCGGGCCGATATTCTCGCCCACCGCGGTCAGGAACGCGATCACGTCATGATGGACCTGGTCCTCGATCTCCAGGATGCGCTCGACCCTGAACGCCGCCTTTTCCTTGATGACGGCGAGGTCCTCGCGGGGGATAAGCCCCTTCTCCGCGTGCGCCTCGCAGGCCGCGATCTCGATATCGAGCCAGATCCTGAACTTGTTCTCGAGCGTCCAAATGTCGGAAATCTCTTTCCGCGAATACCGGTCTATCATCCCGCACCGCCTGATTTTAAGAATACGATCAGGATCGCCGATCGCCGTGCCCGAAATCAAGCATATTTTACGCGGGGGGCGCGGCCGCGGATGCTAAAATAGGTGTGCGGCAGCCCCGCTTTTAGGTATATTCGAGAATACGGCACAGGGGGCCGATACACTATGAACGATACAAGACTCATCTACGGTCAACCACGCGACACGGGCTCGTTTCCCGACGCCGCCGGTCCGTCCGGAGAGGCGCTCCGCGGCGGCAGTGACGCCGACCTGCTCGACGCGTATTCCCGCACCGTCATCTCGGTAGTCGACGCGGTCTCGCCCGCCGTGGTGAGCATCGCCGTGAGCGCGACCCCGCGCGGCGCCGATGCGCCCCCGGACGGCACCGGTTCGGGCTTCCTCTTCGCGCCGGACGGCTACCTGCTTACGAACAGCCACGTGGTGCAGGGCGCGCATGCGCTCTATGTGCGCTTCATGGACGGGAGCGTCTTCGAGGCCGAGCTCACCGGCGTCGACACCGCCACCGACCTCGCGGTGCTTCACGTGCCCGCCTCCGGGCTGCCGTACGCGGAGATCGGGGACTCGCGCGCGCTCAGGGCCGGACAGCTTATCGTGGCGATAGGCAATCCCCTGGGCTTCGATTCCACGGTCTCGGCCGGGGTCGTGAGCGCGCTCGGGAGGGCGCTCCGGAGCCAGGACGGCCGTCTCATCGAGAATATCATCCAGCATACGGCGCCCCTGAACCCGGGCAATTCCGGGGGCCCCCTGGTGAACTCGCGCGCGCAGGTGATGGGGATCAACACGGCGATCATCATGAGCGCACAGGGGATAGGCTTCGCCGTTCCCTCGAGCACGGCGAGCTACGTTGTGTCGCAGCTCCTCGCGCACGGAAAGGTGAAGCGGGGCTACCTGGGAATCTCGGGGGCCGCACGCCCGCTTGATCGCCGTCTTGTCCTGCATTACAAGCTGGAAACCGCGCGCGCGGTCGAGGTCGTTACGGTCGATCCGGGCGGTCCCGCCTCCAGGGCGGGGGTCGTGCGCGGCGACATCATCGTCGGCATGGGCGGACGGGGAATCGAAAGCGTCGACGACATGCATCGTTTCCTTACGGAATGGCCGGTGCAAGCCCCCGCCGACCTCGCGCTGCTGCGCGGGAAGGACCTGGTGCATCTGACAATAATCCCCTCGGAACGCTGACCGGGTCGAGGCTTCCGCTGTCATCGACGAGTGCAGCGAGGAGAAATCCTTGCCTCGTGGCGCGCCTTGAGATTTCTCCCTGCGGCCGAAATGACAGGAATAGCGCGTCTCACCTCCGGGAAGAGCTATGCCCGTTCGCGGCCGGAGAACAGCATGGCCTTGGATTTCAGCTCCGTGTGGAAATAGTTTTCGATAAACAGCGCGAGAAAGAATAATAAATCCGCGATCTCATCCTCGGGCGGTGCGTCCTCGGGCATTTCACCGAACCGTGTCGAGGGCGCGCGCATAAGGTATTCCTTCAGGGGGGCCGATAAAAGCCTCCTGCCGGCGCCGCGCCCCCGTGCGCAGGAATCGCACATGGGCAGGAAGCGCGTGAAATCGAGCACGAAGCGCGTGTAGTCCGTCCTGCCGCAATTGCCGCACCGCGCGAAATCGGGAAGGATGCCGTGCAGCCTCATGAGATGCAGCGTGAAAAACGCCGAGAGGCTTACGGTCCTGGCGGTCGTCGAAAGCGTATCCAGGGCCGCGGCGAGAAGGTTGTAGAGCGGGAGGGCGGGATCGCCGGTTCCCGTGGTCCTGTCGATGAGTTCGAGCATGTAGTAGAGATGGAAGATCTTCTTTAAATCCGCGTGAACCGACTCCCGCCGGGAGGTTACCCTGAGCTCGTTCACCACCTGCAGCTCGCGGTTTTCGTGATAATAGTAGACCAGATCGAGCACGGTGCCCGGCTCCGCCGCGCTCAAGGGGCGCGAGCGGCTCTTCTTGAGCCCCTTGAACAGGAATAATCGCTTGCCGTACTCGCGGGTGAACACGCGCGCGGACACGTCGGCCTCACCGGAGCGCCGGGAATACAGCACGATGCCGGTCGCTTTCTGTATCTCCATGGATATCAGGGCTTGGGGAGGCTTACGATGAGGCGGTTGATCCGCGTGCCCTTGATCGATTTTACCCGGAAGGTGACGCCGTCGTGCCGGATCGTCTCGTTTTTCTTGGGTATCTTTCCGAACAGGTCGTACACCATGCCCCCGATCGTATCGAATTCTTCCGTGGGGAACGCCGCCCCCGTCTCCTCGTTGAAATCGGAAATGGTCATGTGCGAATCGACCTCGAAGCTGTTCCTCCCCAGCTTCTTGATCTCGGGGGGCTCGTCCTCGTCGAACTCGTCCTTAATCTCGCCCACGATCTCCTCGAGGATGTCCTCGAGGGTGACGATACCGGCAAACCCGCCGTATTCGTCCAGCACACAGGCCAGGTGCAGGGTGCGCCTCTTGAACTCCAGGAGAAGGTCGTCCAGGGGCATCGTTTCAGGGACGAAGCAGGGCTTATGCAAAATTTTGCGGAGCTCGAACCTGCGCGGACGCGCGCCGATAAATCGTAAAAGATTCTTCACGTACAGGATGCCGGCGATATCGTCGATCCGGTCATGGTAGACGGGGATACGGGAGTGGCCCGCGTCGTCGATTATTTTTATCAGCCGGGGAAGGGTAGTGTCGACGTTCACCGCGACCACGTTCACGCGGGGGATCATGATCTCGCGGGCCACCTTGGTGGAGAGGCTCATTACCCCCCGGATCATTTCCCGCTTCGAATCTTCGATTTGCGCCATGCTGCCGCAGTCGAAGGGCCCGGGCCGGGGCGGGGCAGAATCCCTGCCCGTCAGCCGGGCCAGCAGGGTCTTCAGCGTTTTTTTGTTCTGCGGCTCTCCCGGCGATGAATCTGGGTTGTCTTGTGTCATCTCGGTTGGGGCGGTCAGGCCCGGGCGCTCCATACGCTGAACTTCTTGATCGTCTGCAGTAACAGGGAGGAGGCCTCCATGGACTCTTCCTTGGTGAGGTTGCAATCGTTGTAGAGCGAATCCGCCATGAATTTCTTGATGGCGATATAGACGTCCTCGGTCAGGTGAAACAGGAAGGAGAAATTCTCCCCGGAATTGTCCAGAATCGTGAAAGAAGAATAGAGGGACATGGGCTCCTTGGCGACCATCACCTTCTCTTGCTTTTTGCAGCTTATAACATCAAGCTCATTGAGCCGGTAGGGAATCGCCTTTCCCTGCTCGCGGTGCACTGGCTCGCTGAAGCGCTGGGAGTACGACGGCGGCTCCACCAGGAGGTGGGTCCGGTTCCCGTCGGTCTTGAAGATGAGGCCCTCGGGGCTCTTGAAGATATCCTTCACGTTGGCGTACGCCGTCGCTTCGTAGATGGCATAGGCGGAATTCGGATCGAAAAACGAGGAGATGATGAACGCCCCGTTCGGGGGAATCGCGTTGTTCAGATATGCCTTGAGGAGAGACGTTGCCTTTGCCATATGGGGGCACCCTCGTTCGAAGAGTATGATGAATCCGCGGACCCAGACAGTCCAAAGTATACCGGCTTTCGAATTTGAAATCAATAAAAATTTTTATTGTAGCACAATCAAAGTTTAATGTTGATTTTTAGCGGGATTGGAGGGCATGCCGCGTCATTCCCGAAATTTCAGCGAAGATAACCCCTCGCGATGTATCGGGCCGGGCGGTGTTCGAATCCCTGCAAGGCTGCGGCAGTCGGCGGGGGACCGTGACCCCGATGAAGCCGTCCAGCCTATCGGACCCCCCCGTGCCTTGAAGACGCCGGGAGCCCCGGGCGTGGTCATTAATACCTTGCATCTCCGATGCTGGTGTTGTAGGATATTGTAAAATTTGCGCCGCCGGGGGAAGATCACGTGAGCCCTTCAAAAAAAGAGGTTATTCGTCTCTATGCCGACCACGTCTCGCCGGGGAAGGTGGACGTGTACGCGCAGTACGGCATGCTCCTGGTCCCGGGCAGGCGTGAGGGCTGCTTTATTTACGACCGGGACGGGACCCGCTACCTGAACTGCCACTGCAACGGGGGCGTATTCAACCTGGGACATCGTAACCCGCGGGTGATCCGCGCCCTGACGCGCGCCCTGACGGAGTATGATATCGGGAACCACCACCTCGTGAGCGAACCGAAGGCGATGCTGGCCCGGATGCTCGCGCGCACGCTGCCCGCGGGGCTCAACCAGGTTGTATTCGGGGTGGGCGGCGGTGAGGCGATCGACCTCGCGATCAAGCTCGCGCGCGGCGTGACCGGCAGGCCGGGGGTGATCTCGGCGTTCGGGGGTTACCACGGGCACACGGGGCTCGCCCTCGCGACGGGGGATGCGAAGTTCAGGGAAAAATTCGGTCCCATGCCGCCGGGCTTCTTCCAGGTGCCGTTCGGTGATATCGGCGCGCTCGAGTCGGCGGTGTCCGACCAGACCGCGGCGGTCATCATGGAAACCATACCCGCCACGCTCGGGATCGTGGTCCCGGGACGCGATTATTTCCGTAAGGTCAAGGCGCTGTGCGCCCGCGCCGGGGCGCTTCTCGTCATGGACGAGGTCCAGACCGGGTTCGGGCGCACCGGGACGTTCTGGTGCTTCGAGCAGTTCCGCGTCGTGCCGGACATCGTGGTGACGGGAAAGGGAATGAGCGGCGGGATTTATCCCATGAGCGCGACCATTTACCACGAACGCCACCGCGATTTCTTCAGGAAGGACCCCTTCGTGCACATCTCCACCTTTGGCGGGAGCGAGGCAGGGTGCTTCGCGGCCATGGAGGCGATACGCATCTCCTCCGGAAAGAAATTTCTTTCCACTGTGCGCGCGTCGGGGGACCGGATCCGGGCCGGCCTGGGGGCCCTCGCGAAGGAATTCCCGGGGGCCGGTTTCCGGGTGCGGGGCCTGGGGCTCATGCTGGGGCTCGAATTCGCGGACGAGATGCGCTCCCTGTTCATGCTGAAGCTTCTCTTCGACAGGGGCGTGTACATGGTATACTCGGGCAACGACCGGAGGGTGCTGCAGCTCCTTCCGCCGCTCATAATCACGCGGAGGGAGATCGCCGTCCTGGTGCGCGCGGTGCGGGACTCCCTGGTCGAGCTCGTGCGGGGAACGGGAGGGTAGGCCATGGAACGCTTTACGGACATACACGCGCTCGTCGACGCGATCGAGCGCGCGCATAAGTTTAAGAAGAAACGCCTGTCGTTCATGAAGCGCGCCTCGGTGAACGCGGAGATTATCCGCATGAGGGACTCGTTCGATCTCCTGTGGCGGAAGGACGGCGAAGACTACCGGCTTCGGAACCCCTCGCTGTCTAAAGGCGCGATAGATATCCTTGCGGGGATCTTCGGGAAAAAAGAGGAGGCCGGGGCGATCCAGGAGGCGGATCGCGCGTTGTGCGCCATTGACCGCCTCCGGTTCAACCACTTTCTCTCCGCCACAATCGCGAGCGTTCCCTCGGTGAATCATCTCTACGAGCTCTTCTTTGGTCCCGGGGAGCGATTGGAAAGGCTTGCCTGCGACCGCATCCCCTACCTGGAGCGTTACCTTCCCACCATGGGCCGTATCGGAACCGACATGGAGGCGCTCGTGCTCTCGAAAGCCGATATCGATACGCTGTGGGAAATGATACAGCTCTTCGATGTGATCCGGGAAAACTTGCAGAAGGATACGGCGCTTTACGCGCGTTTCCGGAAGGATTTCCGGGGACACTACCGCGAGGGCGGCGAGCTTTCGATTCTGGGATACGGCGAGATCTCGACCGTGATGAGCATGGTGAAGGGAAGGGTGCTCGACCGCAGCTTCGAGCTCCAGCGGGTGGAGGGGAGCAAATGGGTATGGAAGCGCATGCCCCCCTTTCCGTCCCGTGAGGAGGTCGACCGCTACGACGCCGCCTACCGCGAGTACCGCGCGCTGCTCGTCGCCATGGGCATAGCGGTCCCCGAGCAGGCGCTTTCGCGCTTCGACTACGCCGGCGCGCTCACCGTGTACGCGGGGCAGGCGCGCATCAATCCCGATTTCGTCGCGCACGTTCTCCTTCGCAGGCTCGATACGGAAAACGCGAAACGCCTGTTTTTCATGGTGCTCAGGGAGCTCGAAAAGGTGTTTGCCTTCAACGCCCGGGGCGGCGGGGTGAGGATCGGTATCGACGGACAGCTCTCGAACTGGGTGCTTGATTCGAAGGGCGGCGCGCTTAACTACGTGCATGAGGGCGACGGGATGTTCTACATCGACACCAGCACGCCCCTGTTCAGGAAGGAAGGCCGCGAGCAGATGAATCCCGAGGTGTTCATCATGACCACGCCCTCGTTCCTGCGCTGGGTAGTCCGCAGGTTTTTCCTCCAGGAGGTGCTCGATCGCTATTACGACCTCAGGCTCGTCATCGTGGACATCATCGCGAACCTCCATAAGGAACAAATGCCCGGGCTCATACCGCACTTCATTCCCATGGCGAACGCGTTCATAGACAGACTGGGCATAACGGGCGGCGCGATAACCCGCGAGGAGGTCGATAAGTACTATTCCGGGGACGCCTTCATCTGGAAATTTTACCAGTTCGCCCGCCGGATCGACCGCTTCATCACGGAATCCATCCTCAGGAAAAAATACTCGTATCGCCTGCCGGGGAAGATAAAGCGCTGACCGGAAACATCCGGGCGCATAGATCACGGCCGGTCCGGGTCCGCATGTGCGCGCATTCGCATGTATAAATATTCCGTGCGGACGACCTATTTGTGTTGACGCTGGGAAATCACCACCCTAAAAACGGGGAATCGGACTCCACGGAATTCGCATGATAATCTACGTCATCTCCCTGCTCACGATACTGCTTCCCGCCGCAGGAATAATTATGCTTCTCCGGACCCGCCCCGTCGACCGCCGCGAATGGTTCCTGAATTGCGCGGCGGCTTTCGGCCCGGTGCTGCTGACCGCGCTCGCGGGGTCCTGGGGCGTGATCGGGCATTCCCTGCGGCACGTCCCCCTCGTGTGCTACGCCGCGACGGTGCTCATATCGTTCCGGCGGGCGGATTTTTCGGCGGGCCGTGCGGCCCGCCTGGACAGATGGGCCGCTTCAAAGCTCGCGGCGATCATCCTGTTTTTCGTTCTCAATATCGATCTTGCCCGCGGTGCGTACGCCGGAGGCGATCGCCTTGAAATGGATTTTCCGCTTCGTGGGGGAGAATACCTCGTGTACCAGGGGGGCGCGAGCCTCGTCGGGAATCCCTTTCACGCGATGCAACCGGGGTCGCGTTATGCGCTCGATATCGTGAAGCTGGACGATCGCGGGAGGCGCGCGGCCGGCATACTCCCCGGGGATTGCGCGGATTACATGGTGTACGGCGAACCCGTGTACAGCCCCCTTGACGCGACGGTGCTCGATGCGCGTGACGGCGTGCGGGACAATATCCCGCCCGCGGCGGACGAGGCGCTGGGCCCCGGAAACCACGTCCTGCTCCTTGCGGACGGTCGCCTTGTTCTCCTGGCGCATTTCGCGCGGGGAAGCGTGAAAGTAAATAAGGGCGACATCGTGAAACGCGGTCAGCTCCTGGGGCGCGCAGGGAATTCGGGGAACAGCCTTGAACCGCACCTGCATATACAGGCGATGAAGGAGGGCGGGACCGCGGACGCGATTCCCCTGTCTTTTAAAAGCATGCTTTATACCATAAATGATATAATTATCGCGGAGTAAATCCGACGGGGGTTGCCATGGACAGGCATTTTTTTATACCGGAGCCCAGGGTCATCGCGCACAGGGGCGCGTCCGGGGCATATCCTGAAAACACCGAGCTCTCGTTCAGAAAGGCGATCGAGTCGGGCGCCGACGTGATCGAGACCGACATCCATTTCACGAAGGACCGCAATTTCGTGATCGCGCACGACGGGGAGCTCGAACGCGTATCGGACGGCGGCGGACCCATCGCGGAGCGCACCGTTGAAGAATTGAAGAAGCTCGACGCGGCCTACCGCTTCAGCCCTGACGGCGGAACGACCTTCCCCTGGAGGGGAAAGGGCATCACCTTTATGACGCTCGAGGAGATGCTCACCAGCTTTCCCGACACGCGATTCAATATCGACCTTAAAACGAAAAACGCTGCGCAGGTGAAGCACTATGCCGCGATCATCGGGCGCTGCGGGGCGGCGGACCGGGTGCTCACGGCTTCCGAATACACGCCCAATCTCCGGGCCGTGCGCAAGGCCATTCCCGGAATGGCCACTTCGTTCTCCCTCGGGGAGGCCCTCTGGTATTATTTTCTTTTCAGGGCCGGGCTCCTGTTCATGAAAAACAGGTTCGCCGGCGACGCGCTGCAGGTTCCCGAATTCCTGGGGCCTTCAAATATCGCCAGCGACGCGTTTATCGACGTGTCACACAGGAAGGGGCTGCGGGTGCACGTGTGGACCGTGAACGAGGAGAAAGATATGAGAAGGCTCCTCAAGTCCGGCGTGGACGCCATTGTGAGCGACAGGCCAGAGGTTCTTGCGGGGATTGTGAAAGAGGTGCTGGGTTAGCCGGGAAGACGCGTATCGGCGCCCCCGTCCGCGCTTTCGCCCGGTCCCTCGGCAAACGCCGGGAAATCAACCGGTATCTCCAGGAAAAAAGTCGTTCCGCCCGATTCCGAGGATTCGAAATAAACCTTCCCCTTCAAGTAGTGTTCCGCGAGCAGCCTCATGCTGTAGGTCCCGAACCCCCGGTTGCTGCCCTTTGTCGAAAAGGAGCGCTGGAAAACCTGGAGCTGCGCGTCCCGCGGAATGACCCCGGCGTTGTGCACATGGAAGCGGACGGTTTCATTCATCGCGCGACATCCCATTGTAACCGCGCCGCCTGCCGGCGTCGCCTCGAGCGCGTTCTTGAGCATGTTGATGAGAATCCTTCGCACGAGGACCGGGTCGCCGAATATCATCTCGTCACGGGACCCGTCATCGAGAATAATTTCTTTTTCGGAGTAGCCCGCGTTCAGGTCGTATCTCCCCGCGACCTCGCGAAGTATCTCGATGGAACCGAACGCCCTCGGCTGGACCCGCAGGGCGTTATTTTCCGCATCGATGAGCTTGTGCTGCGATTCTATTTCATCGAGCAGCGATTCGCAGATTTTGTGTGCCATGGAAATGAATTCCGATTTCTTCGCCCCGTCCTCGTGCAGCGTGACAAGATTGAGCGCGGATTTAAGCGTGGCCACCGTATTGAGGATGTCGTGGAAGAAGATGTGCTCGAGCTTCTCCCGGTGCTTCTGCGGTCCTATGTCCCGGAAGGTTACGGCGATAAAGCGCCTCCCGTCGAACGGGAACGGCGTCGCGGTTACGAGCATATCCAGGGAGACGGGCCTCCCGTCGGTGATCGCGCTTATCCGTGCCTCGCGAACGACCGGCGCGCCGGACTCCCGGCATTCGAGGACCGCGTGCACCGCGCCGCACACGCGGCACGATTCCGCGGTACCGCAGCCGTACTCCCCGGTTTCCGCGTGGATGCACTGGAGGGTTTCGCCGGGCCGTTTTCCCAGGACACTGCTGAGATCGTCGGTGCCGAGCATTTTCAGGAATTCACGGTTGGCGTAGATTATCTGCCGGTTTTCGTTGATGACCGCGGCTACGGCTGAAATGGAATTGAAGATTTGTTCGAATCGCTCAAGGGAGCGCACGAGCTCATGCTCGGCCCTGATGGCGTCGTTGCCGCTACGCTCGGGGGACGCGAACCTCGTGGTGCGGTTAATCTTATCGCCGGAAAAATCGCGCATCGGATATCCTCGTAATCGCAGAATATATCATATTATTTTCGCAAGTCCAAAAAAAGTTCCGGAAAGGGGTTTTCCTGATGGGTAAGAATATCGTCGGGCGGCGGTGAATCGGCGCCATATGAGTATTAAAGCCTTATGCCGCATGCGGGTTACGGGACAATACTAGAGTCTAGAGTTGTTGTAAAACTGTCATTTCGACCGCAGGGAGAAATCTTAAAGCGTATACGGGGGCTAAGATTTCTCACCCGAAAAGGCCGGGTTCGAAATGACAATGAGAGAAAAGCAACAAGTCAACTGAAGGGAGGAGGGCGGCATGCAGTGCGCATGCCGCCCTTCGGAAGACTCAGCGCGGCTGGGCTGCCTCCTGTACGGCTGGTTTGCCCTCCCTGGACGGATCCAGGAAGCGCACCTGGGTGCCCACGAGCTTCAGCTTCGATTGCGTCTTTCCGTCCTTTCCCTCCCACCTGTCCTGCCGGAGGCTTCCCGCGACCAGGATGTGCTTGCCCTTGGCGACGCTCTTGGCACACAGGTCGGCGGTCTTTTCCCATGTCTCGATATCGATGAACGATACGCGGGGAGAAGAATCCGGGTTGGAAAAATGGTTGATCGCCACCGAGAACAGGCAGATGTTCTTCCCGGTCTTGGTGGTACGCAGCACCGGATCGTGGGTTACATAGCCCTCGATGGTGGCCGTAGTGTAATTTTGCATCTCGCTCTCTCCTTGTGTGAATGTTGTTACTCTTCATACGATCGGCAGGCGGGAAAACCGAAAAATTTTTCAGGAAACGGAAAATATCGGCGCCAAAGCCCGCGCTTGATAATTTTCACGGGGCGGGTTATATTCATCACGCAGGCTTCCGCCTGCGATGTCCGGTGATGATCGCGATGCGGAAGCCGGGAAAGGACGCCGGGACGGCAACGGGGAGAACTACAATGCAGGAAGCGGGAGTTATCATAGCGTGCGTTGCGGCCGGATTTTTCGTTTTTTACAAGATCAGGAGGGAGATTCGCTCGCGTGACGCGTGCAGGTGCGAGGGATGCGGGGTCAAGGATTGCGCGAACCGGCGATGAGCATTTTTCTCTTGACGCCCGAAAACGAATAAGTTAACATATGTAGTGTGGTTGTACAGAAAAGGAGAAGCCCCATGGATCAGTCCTATCAGCAGGCCGCGGAAATAATCAAGCATTCCCGGCACTGCATCGCGCTCACCGGCGCGGGAATTTCCGTCGAGAGCGGGATTCCGGATTTCAGGGGCGCCTGCGGCCTGTGGCAGAAGTACGATCCCATGGAATACGCGCATATCGATAATTTTCGCAGGGATCCCGACAAGATATGGCGGATGCTTTACGAGCTCATGGCGCTCACCTCGGGGGCCAGGCCCAACCCCGCCCATGTCGCGCTCGCGACGCTCGAGCGGAACAATTTATTGAAATCGATCATAACCCAGAATATCGACAACCTCCACCAGTCCGCAGGGAGCCGCAACGTTATTGAATTCCACGGGAACGCCCATCTCCTTGACTGCATCTGGTGCGGGGCCAGCTATAGTGCGGATGAATTCACCCTGAACGGAAATCCGCCCCGCTGTCATTCCTGTGGAAAGGTGCTTAAGCCGAGCGTCGTGTTCTTCGGGGAAATGATCCCCGCCCAGGCCCTCCGCGACTCCGAAACGCAGTCGCGCGCCGCCGATGTCGTCCTCGTGATCGGAACCTCCGCGGTGGTATATCCCGCGAGCAGCATTCCCTTCTCGGCCAAGCAGCGCGGCGCCAAGGTCATCGAGATAAATCTCGAATCGACGGGACTCACGAATTCCATCACCGATGTCTTCATCCAGGGCATGGCGGGGACCACCCTCCCCGCGCTGGTAGAACAGGTACTTTCGTAACGCGCGCTTTCAGGCCGGGGGTTCATTCCGGCCGACATCCGCCCCGAACCGGAGTTTACTCGTGAACAGGATAGAATTACTCCCCGACCATGTGAAGCGCACCATCGCCGCGGGCGAGGTGGTGGAAGGCCCGTTTTCCGTAGTGAAAGAGCTTTTGGAAAATGCCCTGGACGCGCATGCCGGGGAGATCGAGGTCGAGATCGCGGAGGCCGGGCTCAAAAAAATCGCCGTCAGGGACAACGGCGAAGGAATCGTGCGCGACGATATTCCCCTCTCGGTCATGGAGCACGCCACGAGCAAGATACGCACCGCCGGCGATATCGAAACGATCCAAACCTTCGGTTTCAGGGGGGAGGCCCTCTCCAGCATATCGGCCATATCGAGACTCACCATCCTGTCCCGCACCGGGGACGCGCCCCTGGGAGGGCGCCTGCTCTGCCGGGAAGGTTCCATAGACATGGGCGACTACGCAGGTCCCCGCGGCACGATGGTGATAGTCGAGAACCTCTTCTATAATACGCCCGCGCGAAAAAAATTCCTGAAGGGGCGGGCCGCAGAAATAAAAAATATCAAGAGCGTGTTCCTGAAGATCGCGCTGGCGCACCCGTCGGTGCGTTTCACCCTGGTGAGCGACGGGAAGCGCGAGCTTGCGCTCGAGGTCTCGGGGAGCGTGGGAGAGAGGATCGAACAAATATACGGCAAGGGCGTCACCGGGAGCCTCTACCACGAAAGGCTGAGCGACATCAGGGCGTCGATACACGGGTTCCTGTCCGCGCCGGACTTCCTCAAGTCGTCGCGCTCGATGCAGGTGCTGTTCGTGAACGACCGCCTGGTCGAGTACCGATACATGGGTTTTCTCCTGTCGCGGGGATACGAGGCAATCGCCCCCCGGGGGCGGCACCCGGCAGCGATACTTTTTCTCGACGTGGACCCCGGGCTTATCGACGTCAATATTCATCCGGCCAAGCGCGAGATCAAATTTTTCGACCAGCGCTACATCGACTCGCTCATCCAGGGACTGTGCCGGAAGGCGCTCGACCGGACCGCGCATCGGCTCACGGGCAGGGCGTTCAGGCAGGCCGCCGGGCCCGACGCCCAGATACCGCGCCCCCCTTCATCGTACGACGCGGAAGATGCGCACGGAACCGGTGAACGCGCGGCCGGGCAGGAATCGTTCCAGGTATACCCGTCGCCCGCGGGGGCGGATGCGCTCCTGGTTCCCCCGATCGATCCGCTGCACGTTGCGCCCGGCCTTTTCGTGCGCGAGGGAAATCCGGGCGTGCATGACGCGGCAGCCCGGGACGGGTTCAGGGTGCTGGGCGTCGCGTTCGCGAGTTACATCGTGTTCGAGAGCGAGGGGGCGCTCCATGTCATGGATTTCCACGCGGCGCACGAGCGCATCATCTACGACCGCATCATGAGCCGCACGGAAGAGGAGGTCACGCAGGAGCTCATTTTTCCGCACGTCCTGGCGCTCTCAATTGAGGAATATGATTCGGTCATCGAGCACCGGGAGCGGCTGGGCGAAATTGGATTTGACATAGACCCGTTCCCGGACCACTCTGTGGTGGTGAGGGGCGTGCCCGCTGCGCTGGGAAGAGCGGATATGGATACCTTTTTCAGAGACCTGGTGGAGGCCTTGAAGAACGGGACGGAGGCGGACATCGAGGGTCGCGCCGCCGAGACGGTCGCCTGTCACGCGGCCAGGAGGGCGGGGGATGCGCTCTCCATGGACGAGGCGGAACGTCTCACCTCCGAGGCCCTTTCGGGGAGGCACGATCTTCGCTGCCCGCACGGCAGGCCGTTTCTTTACAAAATGGGAAAAAAAGATATCGAGAGGATGTTCAGGCGCTCATGAAAAAAATCATACTAGGTGTATCGTCGTCTATCGCGGCCTACAAAGCCTGCGAGCTGGTGCGGCTCTTTGTGAAGGCCGGTCACTCGGTCCATTGCGTGCTCACGGAGAACGCGACCAGGCTGGTGACGCCGCTCACGCTTGAAACGCTTTCGGGAAACCCCGTCTACACGCAGACGTTCGTCGACGACAGGCGCGCCATGGGCCATATCGAGCTCAAGGAAGACGCTGCGCTCATGGTCGTGGCGCCCGCCACGGCGAACATTATCGGTAAATTCGCGAACGGCATCGCCGACGATCTCCTGAGCACGACCTTTCTTTCCGTGACCTGTCCGGTGCTCATGGCGCCGGCAATGAATCCGAACATGTGGATGCACCCCGCCGTACAGGCCAATATCGACCGCCTGACGGCATGGGGCGTGCGCTTCGTCGAGCCCGCGGAGGGCAGGGTCGCCTGCGGCGACCTTGGCTACGGCAAACTCGCCGACATCGATACCATCTACAGGGTCGCAAGCGATGTCCTTGAAAAATAGAAAGGTCGTGGTGACGGGAGGCCCCACCAGGGAATGGATCGATCCCGTCCGCTATATTTCGAACGCCTCGTCCGGGAAAATGGGTATCGCCCTCGCGGACGCGGCCGGGCCGCGGTGCGCGGAAACCGTATTCGTTCACGGTCCCATTGAGCGCTCCCTCCTGGAGGGGAGGCCGTACCGAACCGTGGCAGTGGAGACGACCGGCGAATTGCTCGACGCCGTCATGCGGGAGATTGACGGATCGGCGGTGCTCATCATGGCGGCCGCGCCCGCGGATTATCGTCCCGCGTCCAAATCTCCTGTGAAAATCAAGAAGGACGACGAGCACCTGACCATCGATCTGGTTAAAAATCCCGATATACTCATGGCGGTCGTGGCGCGGAGAGCTGCGGAACCGGAAATGGAGGGCCTCTATACCGCGGGGTTTGCCGCCGAAACCCATGACGCGGAGGCCTTTGCCCGGGAAAAACTCGCCTATAAAAACCTGGACATGATATGCCTTAACGACGTGGGAAAACCCGGGGCGGGTTTCTCGGTCGATACCAACATCATGACCGTGTTCACGCGGCGGGGGGCGCGCGTGGAGCTCGCGCTCGCCTCGAAGCGCGACATTGCCGTGAGGATACTCGATCTCATCGAATCGGATATGGGTGCGCGCAAACTCTGAACTCGGGGGAGGTTCCCATGTTGCGAAGAAGCCCGGTAGTCGCGGGATCGTTCTACCCTTCCAATCCCCAGCGCCTTGCCGGGGACGTGGAGGAATATCTCAACGGGGCCGGCAAGGCCAGGCTGGACGGCGAGCTTGTCGCCCTTATCGTGCCGCATGCGGGTTATGTGTACTCAGGCCCGGTAGCGGCCTACTCATACGCGCTCCTGGAAGGTTCGGGGGTCGAGCTCGTCATAGTGCTCGCGCCGTCCCACCGGGCGCGTTTCAGCGGCGCCTCGGTCTGGCCGTCCGGGGCGTTCGACACGCCGCTGGGGAGCGTGCCGGTGGACCAGGAATTGGGGAGCAGGCTCGAGAAGCAGCCCCATATAAGCTTCATCAAGGAGGCCCATCTCAACGAGCATTCCCTCGAGGTACAGCTCCCGTTTTTGCAGAAGACGCTCCCTTCATTCAGCCTCGTGCCGCTCATCATCGGTACGGTCGACCTGGGGCTCTGCAGGGCCATCGCCGCCGAGATCGCATCGGTCTTAGAAAACGAAACACGGAAATTCGCGGTGGTGATATCGACGGACCTCTCGCACTATTTTCCGTACGAGCGCGCAAAAAAGATCGACGGCATGTTCATAAGCAGGCTCACGGGTTTTGACCTGGACGCGCTCGCGCAATCCCTGGGCGTCGAGGAGTCGCAGGCCTGCGGCGAGGGACCGGTCCTCACTGGCCTCGCCCTCGCCAAGATCATGGGGGCACGCGCGGTTGAAATTTTGAAATACGCCAATTCCGGCGACACCGCGGGCGGGAAGGACCAGGTCGTGGGCTACCTCGCGGCCGCGGTGGTCAAATGAAACTACGAAGCCCCGGAGGCGCCGCATGATAGAATTGAACGAACAGCAGCAGCAAAAACTGCTCGCCCTCGCGCGCAAGGCCATACGCCAGTACCTGGAAACAAAAACGCTCCCGATACCCGACATGGAGGAGGAGTTCAGCGACCCGGTTTTCTGCGAACGGTGCGGGGCCTTCGTGACATTGCACATAGACGGCCGGCTCCGCGGCTGCATCGGCTACATCACCGGGATCAAGAATATCCCGGACACGGTCGTGGATATGGCGCGCGCGTCGGCGTTCCAGGATCCGCGCTTTCCGCCCCTGCGTGCGCAGGAGTGCGACCTTGCGGAGATTGAGATATCCGTAATGTCGCCCCTTGAGGATGTAAGCGATATCGGCGACATCAAGGTCGGGCGTGACGGTCTCATCGTGTCCTCGGGACGCCAGTCGGGCCTTCTCCTTCCTCAAGTGGCGACCGAGTATAACTGGGATACGGCCGAGTTCATCGAGCACACGTGCACCAAGGCTGGGATGCCGTGCAACGCGTGGAAGAAACCGGGGGTTCGCATTCAGAAATTTTCCGCGCAGGTGTTCTGTGAAAAAAGGAAGGGGGTCCGATAATACCCTCAGTGCTCCAGGCCTTTTTCCTCGGTCAGCGCGCTCAGGGTGGCGAGAAGATCGGAAACCTCGAAGGGCTTGTCGATCCAGGCGCTCACCTCTTTCTCGATCTTCTTTTTCTTGAGCGGCGACGACGACCATCCGCTCAGCATGACGATCTTGGCATCGGGGAGGTGCTCCCGGATGACGGGAATGAGATGGTCGCCGTTCTTTTCGGGAAGGATGTAGTCGAGCAGCACCACGTCGAACCGCTCCGACTTGCACAGCACGGTCGCTTCCTCCGCGTTGCGCGCGAGTGTCACGCGGATGTTGCGCGCGGTCAGCGCGCGGAAAAGAAGCTCGCGGATGCTCATCTCGTCGTCCACGACCAGCACGTTAAGGGGGTGCCGTAGCATGGGAGGTGCCGTTGTCGCGGCGGGCGCCGGTTCGCGCGGGTGGCCCTGCGCCGGGACGGCGGGAAGCCTCACGATGAAACGAGAGCCCTCGCCGGGGATGCTCTCCACGCGTATCGTACCCTGGTGTTTCCTTATTATCGCGCTTGAGACGGCCAGCCCCAGCCCCGAACCCTTGATTTCGGACCCGTAGAGGTTCATTCCTATGGGACCCTTGCTTGTAAAAAAGGGATCGAATATCCTCGATATGTTGTTCTTGTCGATGCCTATCCCCGTATCCTTCACCTCGATCACGATCATGCCGCGGCTCATCCGGGCCCGGATGGTGATGGTGCCGCCTCCCTTGGGGATTATCGCGTGACGCGCGTTGATTACCAGGTTGAGGAGCACCTGTTGGATCTGGAACCTGTCGAGCATGTGGCGCGGCAGGTCGTCCACATCCGTTATAACCTCGATCCCTTCCTGCGCCGTGTACTTGCGCTGCAGGGAGATAACCGTATCGACCAGGTCCCCGATTGAAACCGGTTCCGGGTTGATCTGCGTGCGGGAGGAATAGAGTCCCATGTTCTTGCACAGGTCCGCCCCTCTTCGGGTTTCGCTTTCGATGATCCGGAAGGCCTTCTCGAGCAGGGCCGAGTTCGAGAGGTCGCGCGCGGCGAGCTGTGCGTATCCCCGGATGCCCGTGAGCACGTTGTTGAACTCGTGTACGACACCGGAAGCGAAGGTGCCTATGGATGCGAGGCTCTGGAGGTGATCCATGCGTTCCCGAAGCTCCATCTCCCCGGTCAGGTCGGTGAACCGGATCAGCAGGTGCCGGTTATCGCCGTCCTGGACGGTTACGAGCCTTAGAGACGCGGGAAAACCGGTTCCGTCCCTGCGAATGCACGCGAGCTCCAGCGATTGTTCCTTCCTTCCCCTGCCGGCGGCCTTGTCGATGGCGGCCGGCAGGGTGCGCCCGTCGGCTGGTGAAATGAAATCCCGTATGTCCTCACCGCTCAGGTGCGATCCGCCGATCGAAAACATCCGCATGAAGGCCTCGTTAACGCGGATTATTATGCCGCGGCGGTCGATAAGGACGCAGCTTTCGGGCAGCAGCATGAGGGAATCAAGCCGATGGTTTTCCTTGCGCGGACGCGACGTGCCTCGTGACGCCGGGCGGTCGGATTTGGCGGGTCCTGTTGGATTTTTCCTGGCCATGTCACCCTTGTCGACCGTTCCCCGGACTCGCCCTCACCCCGTCTATTGTGTAGGCAAAATGCCGTATTCGAGGTAAAGACCTTCACCCGGGAGCACGATAATTAGATTGACGGGAGAGTCGCAGTATCTTTTTTTATTCCGCCGTCTCTATATAGTAATTGAACTGCATCTAACCTATCGATACACAGGAAAGATAGTGTGCGGCGCGGTTTTATGTCAAATAAATTCCAAGGTTATTAAAATGCATTTTGCCACCATCATGAGGATCGCTCTCGTCACCCTGCTTTTCGCCCCGCTCGTCGTCTGGCCGGGATGCGGCAAGCCGAAATTCGCCGGCCCCCAGCAGGTGCTCGCGAATTGGAGCAGGTCGATCCAGGATCTCAACTATGCGGAGTATTCCCGCTGCGAGGCCTATCCCCGCGGAGCCGACGTGTTTGCGGAAATGTACAGGGATTTCTACTTTACCGACATGATGGTGACCTCGATCGAGGAGCCGTCCGAAAGCGACGTAAAAACCGATTACGAAGGGAATGCCTATATCCACTGTTCCCTTTCGTTCGAAGCGGGCGTAATTAAAAGGGGCGCCGCCCATCCGTCGCAGCTCGCCAGGGGCGACGCGGTATTTATCAAATTCGCGGAGGGAAAAAGGGCAAAACAGGGCTGGCTCATGTCGAATCGTACATTTATAACCGTGGACAGGTGATGCTTGATTTCGCGCATGAAACAGGGTATATTAATACGTTAAACAGACGCTTTTTGTCCGTGCGATAGCGGTATGGACGCAATGAAAAAGAGAACCGTATCCCTTATCCTCATCACTACAGTAGTCATCGGCCTCCAGGGGGGGCGGATTGCGCGTGGAGAAACGATCGAAGAGCTCGACCAGAGGGCGAGCATGTATTACGAACAGAAGGAGTTCAGCAAGGCGCTCGCCGACTGGCTGCGTATACTCGATATCGACCAGAACAATGAGAATGCGCAGAAAAAGATCGAAATGCTCTATGAGGAGAAGCACAAGAAAGACCTCAGTTACCAGCGCGCGCGCGCCTATTTTCGACGGGCGGCGGAGCAGATGGGCGTGAATTTCGCGCTCGCGAAGCTCAGCTCGGAGGAGGCGATAAAGAATTTCGTTTCCGCGTATCGCGTCGACCCGAACGACCCCGATCTTCAGGCGATGCGCGAGGACATGCGCAAACTGCAGGAAGAGGTCCGGATAGAAGAAGAGAAGCGCAGGCTTTCGGCGGAGAATAAAAAGAGGTTCGACGATTTCATGCTTCTTGCAGAGGAGTACATGAAGAAGCAGGATTTCGAACCCGCGGTAAAGGCCTACAAGGCCGCCCTGAAACTTCTGCCCAAGGATCTCAAGGCGGCCGAGGGTTACCGGACCGCCGAGATGGCGCTCAACAACCGTCTCAAATTCGAGAAGATCCAGACATTACTCGTGGCGGGGCTCGCGTTATTCAACGAAAAGAAGTACAAGGAAGCCCGGATGGAGTATGAGCAGATAATCGCGCTCGATGAAAAAAACAAGGACGCGGCGCGATTCATGCGGAAGATCGACGATATCCTCGAGGAGGGCCGCAATCTCGAGCTCAAGCGCGCGCAGTCGGAACAGCTGTACCAGCGCGGCATAGAAAACGTGCAAAAGAAGAATTTCGACCAGGCGGTGGACGACTTCGAGAGCGTGCTCTCGCTCATACCCGGCTACAAGGACGTGAAGGATCGCCTTGCGAACATGGACCGCCTGCGCAAGGAGTGGGCCGAGGAGCAGAAATTCCAGCGCCTGAAGGACATCGACAAGGAGTTCCAGAACGGGCTTTTTGCCTACGCCAACAGGAAATTCAAGGATGCGCTGTCCTACTTCGAGAAAACGCTGCGCCTGGATCCCGGCAACGAACTCGCGAAGAAGTACATCGACCTGGTCAAGGACGCGCTCAAGGACGTCGAGGAGGAGACCGTCGATACGGACTCCCCGTATTACGATATCGTGAATTCCCTGGTGGTGTCGGGCCGCCGCCTCTTCGACCAGGGCGATTACCCGGAATCGCGCCAGCGGTGGGAGAAAATTCTCAAGCTCTTTCCCAAGAACAAGATCGCGTTCGAATTTTTGTTGAAGTGTGAATTCAAGATGAATCCGCGGCGCTTCGGCGAAATCGCGGGGAAGTACGTGGATGAGGGAAAGGATCTCATGAAGGAAAACCGGTTTGACAAGGCGCTCGCGAATTTCGAAATGGTGAAATCCATTTCTCCCGAGTATCCCCAGATCGACGAACTGATCGCGGCCTCCCGCCGCGGGAACCAGGAAAGAAAGGTTTTCGGCGGGGGCGCCACGGCGGATGAGATCGAGGGCGCGTACAACGAGGGCATGGCGTATTACCAGCGCGGGGGCGAGGGCAACGTCAAGCTCGCCATGGAGAAATTCCAGTGGGTCGTGGCGCGCGATCCGAATAACGTTAAGGCGCTCATCAACCTGAACAAGATAGCGTCCCAGCTGCGCGTTGGGGGCGGCGTGATCGCGGCGGAGGAGGGCGTCGCGCTTACCGAGCGGCAGCGCCAGCTTGTGCGCCAGTATTATTATAACGGGATCGCCTATTACACCAGCAACAATTTCGACAAGGCCATCGAGGAGTGGTACAAGGTCCTCGCGATCGATCCGACCCACGAGAAGGCCCGCAATAATATAAAAAAATGCCTGGTACTGTTAGGAAGGTAATGCAATGGCTGAACGGGGCACCGGCTCATCGAAGCCGGCCGGAACACCGGTTAAATCCGCGGGGAAACCCGTTGGGGAACCGAACACACCAACCGCGGCGAAGGTGCGGTTCGGTCTCAGGGTTAAGTTTTCTCTCGCGATTATCGCCCTCGTTGCGGTGGTCGTTGTCGTCATGACCATCTATTTCATCCAGCTTGAAAGCGGGACGCTTAAAAACGAAATCTTCAAGTTCGCGGAGAGGGAGATCGAACACCTCGCGAACACCGCGCAGGACGCGATAGCCTCCGAGCAGGAACTCAACCTGATTCCCGCAATCGAGAATATCAAGAAGATTCCCGCGGTCAAGTACGTGATCATTTTCGACGCAAACGGAAGGGTAATCCAGCATTTCGATCCCGCGGTGATCGGGACGACCGTGGAGGACGACGAGATTACCAGGAAGGCCAGGGAATTCGCGGATACGGATAAGCCCCTCCGGATAGACGTGCCCGACCCCGCGGAAAGAGGCGGTATTATCTACGACTTCTCGAAGCCGGTCATGCACCCGTTCTTCAAGAACCGAATAGCCACCGTTCGCATGGGGTTTTCCGACAGCATGATCAGGGAGGAAATCGCGCGCGTCACGCAATCCATCCTGTATATCGGCGGCTTTTTCCTGGTGTTTTCAATTTTCGGCGCAATTGTCCTCGCGAGCATCACGATCAAGCCCATAAGGAAACTGTCGCAGGGGGCGGCGATCATCAGTACGGGCGACCTCGACTTTAAAATTGATATCGGAACCTCCGACGAACTGGGCGCGCTCGCGCGCGATTTCAACCTGATGACCGAACATCTCAAAAAAGCCAAGGATATAGAGATCGAATCGAGGATCATGCAGGAGCAACTGGAGCTCGCCAAGGAGATCCAGGAAGGACTCAACCCGATGGCGTTTTACGACCGGAACGGAATCCAGATCAAGGGGTATACCCGCGCGGCCAAGGGCGTGGGGGGGGATTATTTCGACTACATTGACATAGGGGAATCGAAGGTCGGGGCGCTGATAAGCGACGTGTCCGGGAAGGGCGTTCCCGCGTCGCTGGTCATGGTCATGATACGCACGGTGTTCACCAACTCGGTCAAGAATAACCGGCACGTGGACTGCGCGACCATCGTGCGGTCGATCAACGACGCGCTGAGCGCGGATTTCGCCATCGACAAATTCGCCACGTTGTTTTTCATGATCTACAACAGGGAGACCGGGGAGCTCTCTTTTACCAACGCGGGCCACGGGCCGCTTTTCTGCTATCGTGAGGCCCTGTCGCGCTGCACGGTAACCAAGCTGGACGGCGTCCCGATCGGCATAACGGAGGACGTGGAGTACGAGCAGGCGAAATTGAAGCTGAACCCGGGGGACGTGGTGGTTCTCTATACGGACGGTATAACGGAAATGAGAAACGAGTCAAGGGAGGAATACGGCAGAACCCGACTGCAAAAGCTGCTTGTCGAAAGCCACCGGTTGAACGCGCAGGAGATAGTGGAGAAAATAGTGACCGATGTGGATATTTTCAGGGGAAACGCGAGCCCCCACGACGATATGACCACGCTCGTGATGAAAAGGGTATCCTGACCTAGAGCAGATCCTCTTCGTCCTCGTAGATCTTGAAAAACTTATCCAGCGTAGCAAGCTTGAGGATATTGAGCACGTCGTCGTGTATGTTTATAAGCGCGAATTTTCCGTTGTGCGCCTTCATTTTTTTCTGCCCGGCGACCAGGGCCCCGATTCCGGATGAATCCATGTAGTTCACATTTTTCAGATCCACGATCACGCTCATGTGCTTCCCGTCCGTGATGCTGAATAACGCCTTTTTAAGATCGCTTACGTTATACAGATCGACCTCTCCGCTCACGAGCACGATTTTATGTTCGCCAAGGTCTTTGAAATCTATTTCCATCCGTTCCTCCCAAACCAGCCGGGCGCTACGCCCCTTGCCCTGTGCTCAATTCGAATTTATTACTCATCGTGATGGAGATTGCGTGATCCGATGTAACGACTGTGCGACCATGCAGCCGGAAAGAAAGCTCCAAGCTCCATCGTTATCGTATAATTCATGAGACATTGGATGTAAAGCAAAAAAGAATTACGCAGAAAAATTTATGCCTTTTTTGGAAGTGAAATGAGAAACCTCACCCACTTGCCGACTTCCGATTCGACCCAGATCCTGCCGTTATGTTTTTCCACTATCGTTCTGCATATATAGAGTCCCAGGCCCGAGCCCTTTACGCCCTCCGTGCCCTTTTGCTTGAGCCGCGCGAACCGCTGGAAAAGGCGCTGCTCTATATCTTCCTTTGAGATGCCCACGCCCTCGTTATAGACGGAAAGGACGTAGGAATCCGCGGTTTCCGACAGCTCGATTTTAATGGGGGTTCCGGCGATTCCGTATTTAATAGCGTTGTTAACCAGGTTGGTGACGACGATCTTCAATAAATTGGGGTCGCCTGAAATGACGGGTTTCACCCGGAAATCCGTCATTATGGGCATGGCCTTCATATTGCTGTGGTGCTCGGGTATCTCCACGATGGGGAGCACGATTTCGTCCACAAGGTTGACCTGCTGCGCGAACGATTCGATGTTATCGATCTCCATCTTGGAGAGGTCCAGGTAATTGCGGATTATATCCTCGAGGTACTGGCAGTTGCGCAGGATAGTTTCGATGGTCTTTTCCTGTCCCTGGTCCAGCTTCCCGAAGTAGCCCTTGTAGAGGGTTTCGGCGGTGGTGTGCACCACGGATATCGGGCTCTTGAGCTCGTGGGAGACGATCGACATCAAGTCGAGCATTTTCGCTTCGGAGCTGTTGGTCCGGGAGGCAATTGCGTTTTTCACCACCTCCCGGAGCTCGTCGGGGGTGAAGGGTTTCGGGATGTAGTCAAATGCGCCGTTTTTAAGGGCTTCGCGGGCAGTTTCCACTGTCGCGTAACCGGTGAAGATTATCACCGTGACGTCGGGCTGCTCCTTTTTGAGGGTTTTGAGTATCTCCATCCCGCCCAACTGGGGCATTTTCAGATCGGTGATGACAATGTCGAATTTCTGCGCCCGGGCCTTATCGAGCCCCTCGATCCCCGATCCGGCGGTGGCTATCATGTAGTCGGTGCTGCGCAGTATGCGGGTCGAGCTCTTAAGCACGATTTCTTCGTCATCGATAAGCAGAATCCTGGTCTGGTTTTCCATATCGGCCCCTGAGCCTTCTCCCCCGCGAACACCATAATATTCAGTATACGTAATCTAGCGCGCGCTCTGCAAATGTCACTCATTTTTTTAAGGCGGGCCCCCGTGGACCCGGATCGTGCATTCCCCGCCTAGACCCCGCTCGCGTCGACGGGATTCACGGGCAGGGTGATGACGAACTTGGTACCCTCTCCCGGAATGCTGTGCACGGTTATCTGCCCGTTGTGCCGCTTGATGATTCCATAGGTCACGGCCAGTCCAAGCCCGGTCCCCTTGCCGGTCTCCTTGGTCGTAAAAAACGGGTCGAATATCTTTATTAAATTTCCCTCGGGGATGCCGCACCCGGTGTCGTTCACGGTGATGACCACCGAGTCATTTTCGCTGTCGAGATTCGTCGCAATGGTAAGCGTTCCGCCGTCGCTCATCGCGTCGGCGGCATTGAGCGCGAGATTGTTGATAACCGATTTTATCTGGTTTATGTCCACGTACATGGGGGGAAGATCGTCGCGAAATGCCTTGACGATCCCGATGTTGTGGAACGACACGTGTTTTTCCAGGATGGAAAGCGTCTCCGAAATGATAAGGTTAATATTGACACGCTCTTTTTCGATCTTCGTCTCGCGCGCAAAATTGAGGATTTCGCGCACGATCTTGCGGCAGCGCATGGTTTCGTTGACGATTATTTCCAGATCGTCCTTGTACTCCGTATCCTTGAGATCCTCGAGCAGTATGGAGCTGTAGGTGAGTACGCCGGTGAGCGGGTTGTTGATCTCGTGGGCGATGCCCGCGGCGAGCTTGCCGAGCGAGGCGAGCTTCTCCGAGTTGATGATCTGCTGGTGCGTGTCTTCCTTCAGCATCGTGTCGCGCTCCACGATGGCGCCCACCATGGTGTTAAATGTTTTGCAGAGTATCCCGAGCTCATCCCTGGTCTCGACCGGGATATTGATGGTATAGTCGCCCTTTGCGATGCTGTTGGACGCGTTGACCAGGTAGCGGATGGGATTGAGAATGTTGTGGATCAGGTAGATGTATATTATCAGCGCCACCTGGAGCGTGACGAGCAGGATTATGAGAAAGAAAATGGCGGTCTCTTTTTTAATCTGTTCGAACTTGCTCTCTATAATGCCCACGTAGAGGATCCCGATTACCTCGCTGCGGATATTGTAGATTGGGCTGTAAGCCGCGATGTACCAGTTGTTCACGACGAATGCCTTGTCGAGCCACAGCCTTCCCTGCGTGAATACCCGGTCGTAGACTTCTTCCGAGACCTTGGTGCCGATCGCACGGGTGCGGCTGATGAGCACGTTCGTCGAAATGCGCATATCCTCGAGGAAGATGGTCGCGGTGCCGTACTCATAGCCCTCGTATTTTTCATCCTTGAAAACCAGGCTCTTGATCTGGTCGACAATCTCGTAGTTTTTATTCAGGAGTTTTGCGCCGTAGATGATCGCGATTAATTTCCCCTCGTAATAGATCGGCGCGGCCGCCTTGATCACCATGCCGCGCTCCTCGTTGAGCGAAGCCGCGGCGCGGGACATCGCCGTGGGCACGAATTGGATATACGCCTGGTTCGCCAGATCCTCTCCCTCGCGCAGGAGATACTCGCGGCTCATGATATCGGTTCCCGAGCAGGAAATTCCGTTTTCGAGGATGAACCGGATGAAGATGTCGTCGGATACGTAGTCTCCCGCGACGCGCGGGTTGCGGGAACGGACTATCACGCGTCCGTCCGGGGCCGTAATGTTCACGATATCGAGGCCAAGCTCCTTTTCGACCTCCTGAAGCTTGTTGATAAGAAGGACCCTGTTGTCGCCCAGTACCGCGTCCTTTATATAGGGAAGCGACGCCAGGTGTTTCATGAACAGGTGGATGACATTGATCTTTCCGTCGTAAATGAACTGCGCGGTCTTGAGATCGTTCTGAACCTGGTCGTATGCCTGGCCCACGATGTTGTTGTTGATGATGCGCAGGCCCAGCCACACCGATGACACGCCTATTATAAGCACCACGGACACGATGCTCGCGATAAGCTTGAAACGTAGGGTGGGCTTCACCCGTAATATGCGGAAGATGGGCATGGGAAATTACTTGGTAAACAGCTTGTCGATGAATTCGGAAAGGTCAAGGAAGTTATTTACTTCCTTCATCTCGGTGCAGTGGGTGCCGTACACCGAGGCGATGCTGTCGCTCCAGTCCCAAAGGTGGCGCTTCTCGGGATTGAGCCAGTAGACGTTGCGCACGCGCTCCTTCATCCTGATGAACGCGTCGAGCCCGGGGTCCTGGTTGTTGTTCCGTGCGTCGCCGATGATTATCACGGTGGTCTTGCGGGTGCAGGAATCGCTGTACTCGTTCATGAAAATGTCGAAGCAGCGCCCGTAATTGGAGCCCCACCCGTACGTAAAGTCGGTGTCGGTGAAGATGGAATTGAGGGCGCGCTCCGGGTTCATCTCCATGAACAGCGGCGTGATTTCGACCATGCGGCTGATGAACGCGAAGGTGCGCACCTTGGAAAAGAGGCTCTGCAGTGTATACGTGAGAAGAAGCATGAACCGGGAATACTGGTTCACGGAGCTTGAGATATCGCACATGACCACGAGCTGCGGCCGGTCTATGCGCCGGTTGCGGAAGTAGAGCTTGAAGGGGATGCCGCCGTGCGGGAGGTTGGACCGGAAGGTGCGTTTCACGTCCAGGCCGCCGCGCTTCATGCGCTTTTTCCTGAGCGAGATCCGGTTCTTGAGTTTCTGGCCGAAGCGCTTGACGAGCTCCCGCATCTCCTGGACCTCCGCGGGCTTCAGCTGGTAGAGAAACCTGTTAAGGAGATACTGCTCGCGCTTGTGAATCGCGTTTCCCACATTCCGCTCGCGCAAGCGCCGCTTGATGCGCGGGAGAATGATGTTCGCGAGCCTGTTCCCGCCCTCTCCCTCGTCGGGCTCGTTCGCGCTTCCCGATGACGCGCGCGCCCGCGCATTCAGGAGCATCATGCCAAGCCCCCCGCCCGACGTCGCGACCGCCGGGTCCTCGAGCATGAGGTTCAGGATTTCGCGGGGCGAGCGGGTGAGAAGAAGCTCCTCGGGGAGCGATTCCAGGTAGCGGTCGATCTCGTCCTGCATGCTCTCTAACTCCTCGGGAGAAAGGCCGAGGTCCTGCTGCGCCGATTCGCGTCCCCTCAGGTCGGCGAGCGCGGTTTCCAGTGATCCGTCCTTGCCGGCCTTCTTCTCGAAAAACTCCTCGAAGCAGCGGTTGAATACGGGTATGTCGGTGTAGTCTTTTACCAGCGTCGTCGCGAGCGTCTGGCGAAACTGGACCCTGTCCGTGAAGTCAACGAGGGGAAGGGCGTTCATGAGGTCGATTGTCTCCGTGGGCGAAACGGTGACGTCGGCGTCCTTGAGCACGCGGGTGAACTCGAGAATTTTCCTTGTGATCCTGGGATGTTCCATCAGTGCACGAATACTTCTTTGGCGTGCTTCTTTACAAGCTCGATGTCCTTTTCGTATTTCAGTATGAAGTTCAGCGTATCGATCGCGGCCGTGTCGTTGAGCACCTCGCAGCCCAGTATCGCGAGCGCCTTTGCCCAGTCGAGCGTTTCGCTTATACTGGGTTCCTTCTTGAGCGGGAGCGTGCGGATCTTGTGCACGGCGCCCACCATCTCCTTGATAAGGAATTCACCGGCCTCGGGCACTTTAATGGACACGATCTTCTCCTCGAGCGCGCGGGAGGGGAAATTGATATACAGGTGAAGGCAGCGGCGCTTGAGCGCATCGGACATCTCGCGGGCGTTGTTCGAAGTCAGGAGCACGAAAGGCTTCTTGCCGGCCTTTATGGTCCCGATCTCCGGGATGGACACCTGGAAGTCCGACAGCACCTCGAGCAGGAAGGCCTCGAACTCGGAATCCGACTTGTCGATTTCGTCTATGAGCAGCAGCGTGGGGCTGGGAGAGGTAATGGCGCGCAGGATGGGACGGGCGATCAGGAATTTTTCGGAGAAGAATATGTTTTCCTCGCCGCTCAGTCGGTTCACCGCGTCGGTAAGCGTCTTCTCGCTTTCAAGCATTGCCGAAAGCTTATCTTTTAGTATCTGGGTATAGAGAAGCTGTTTCGCGTATTCCCATTCGTAGAGTGCCTTGGCCTCGTCGAGCCCCTCGTAGCACTGGAGGCGTATCAGGTCCATCCCCAGCGCCCCCGCGATGCACTTGCCCAATTCGGTCTTGCCCACGCCCGCGGGCCCCTCTACCAGCACCGGCTTTTCCATCTTCATCGCGAGGTAGACGGTTGTCGCGATCTCGCGCGAGCAGATGTACTCCTGGGTTTCAAGAGCCTGGACGGTAGTTTCGACATCTTTAAACATAGGGCGTGTCCGTGCGACTATAATAATCGATGCTTGTGCGCCTCGACCATGATCAAACCGAGTATGCAATCCCGCAAGAACTTTCCACCGGGTGCGGTGTTTTTTCGGCTGTGCGCGAAAGGGCGCGAGTTCTGGTTGTGCCTTCAATGGGAGATGACGAGATGGTGGATATAAGGAGATGAGGGCAGGGTAATTATCGGACCTGGTTCATTGGCAAATACTGTCCAAAAACAAGATCTGATAGTTGGAGTTGAGCAAAAACGTCAAAGACATGGGGTGCCGATACACAAGGTTCCACGGCGGAACGGTCGGATTAATCCCGGTACTTTAAGGGGTTTTCCCGGACTACGCACGCAGGTGCGAGAAGAGGTCCAGGTCCTGGAGGCGCGCCGCCAACCCCTCGTTATTGGCGTCGCCGGTTTTTTTATGCGCATCGCGGATAGCGCCTGCGAGCGCCAGCACGGACGCAAGGTCCGCCGATCTTTCGTCGACGCGCTCGCCGGCCCGCGCCTGGTCGTACGCGCTCTTCGTGGTCGCCGACTGGGCTGTAAGCAGGGATTGCAGGTCATCAAGCGCGTGGTTGGGAATCGCGCCGGCGGGAAGCGCCTCGCCCATGTACATGCAGAAGGCGATGAACGCCTCCATGATGAGTGCCCGCTCCACGATGCCCCACCTTTTAATGGCGCGGCGCAGGTCCGCCCCTTCGATCGCGAACAGGTCGCTTTCGGGGATCAGAAATTTTCGGAGCGTCAGGCGGGTGTGGCTCATCGAGCGAAGCGCGGCAAGATGAAGCTCCTCGAAGGCGTCGTCGGGAATAATATACGCGGGAATGACCGCGGCACGCGACACCTTTTGCTCGCCGGCGAGACGCATCGTGAGGATGACGAGATCGCAGAGGTATCCCCCGGTAATGTATTTCTTGGTGCCGCTCACGCATGCCTCGTTGCTTTCGCTGCGCTCCACCGTGACGGGGTTTGCCGCGTCCTCTGAGTGGGCGAGGGAGGCGATTCGGTCGTGTTCCAGCATGTCCAGGAGTGCGGCGATCTTGTCCGCGTCGCCTGCGCTCCTGAGATCGGCGAGGAGGGCGCGGATAATCGTGGCCTGCACGATCCAGAGCATGGACAGGCCCAGGTCCCCCGAGCGCCGCGCAACGATACCCGATGGAAGCGGGCCCGCCGCCTCACGGTAGCGTTCGAGGAAAGGGGGATACTCGCCGGCCAGCTCCACCCACGCGGCCCGCTGCAAGTCGAAGTCGCCGCAGCGGGAGGCGAAGCCCTCGTCGAGCCTCGCGAACAGGTCCGCGGGGGCCGTCATTTTCCCCTTTTCTCGTTCAGAAGTGCTTCGACCTTAATGGGCAGCCCGTAGATGTTCATGAACCCGCTGGCGTCCTTGTGGTCATACAGCTCGCTCTTGTCGAAGGTCGCGATATCGGGCTCGTACAGGGTCACGGGAGATTTTCTGCCGACGACGATGCAGTTGCCCTTGTAGAGCTTCATCCGCACCATGCCGGTTACGTTCTTCTGTGTTTCCTCGATAAAGGCGTCCAGGGACTCGCGCTTCCGGGTAAACCAGAGGCCATTGTACACAAGGGTGGCGTACTCGTGCGATAGCTTGTCCTTGAGGTGCTGCGTTTCCCGGTCTATGGTAATGGACTCCAGGTCGCGATGCGCGGTGTAGAGGACGGTACCCGCCGGCGTCTCGTACACGCCGCGCGACTTGATGCCCACGAGCCTGTTTTCGACGATATCGATGCGTCCCACGCCGTTTTCACCGGCGAGGGTGTTCAGTTTCATCATAAGCTCTATCGGACCATACGCCTTGCCGTCAAGCGACACAGGATTGCCGCGCTCGAACCCGATCTCCACGTAGGTGGGCTTGTCGGGTGCCCTTTCCGGGGACTTCGTGAGTATGAACATGTCTTCGTCCGGCTCACGGTACGGGTCCTCGAGTATGCCGCCCTCGTAGGAGATATGCAGGAGGTTGCGGTCCATGCTGTAGGGCTTGTCCTTGCTCACCGGTACCGGGATGTGGTGCTTCTCGGCGTAGTCGAAGAGAAGCGTCCGGGAATGCAGGTCCCAGATGCGCCAGGGCGCTATGATCGTGAGGTTGGGCGCGAGCGCCTTGAAGGTCATCTCGAAGCGCACCTGGTCGTTTCCCTTGCCGGTGGCGCCGTGGCACACCGCGTCGGCGCCTTCCCTGAGGGCGATCTCCACCTGTTTCTGCGCGATGATGGGGCGCGCCAGGGACGTGCCCAGCAGGTAGCGGTCCTCGTAGATCGCGTTCGCCTTGACCGCCTTGAACACGTATTCGCGCACAAACTCCTCGCGCAGGTCTTCGATATAGCACTTGCTCGCGCCCGTGTTTATCGCCTTCTGCTCGAGCCCGTCAAGCTCCTCGGCCTGGCCCACGTCCGCGGCGAAGCAGATCACCTCGCACTCGTATGTTTCGCGAAGCCACTGGACGATGATCGAGGTGTCCAGCCCCCCGCTATAGGCGAGGACGACTTTTTTGATTTTCATTGCAGTTCTCCTTATAACGTACCGGGCGTGGTAGAGACGGCCCGCCGGGCCCGTCTTTACTACGCCCGGTACGCGGTTACTTACCCATGAGCGCGCACAGGAGCGCCTTCTGCACGTGCAGCCGGTTCTCCGCCTGGTCGAACACGATCGAGACCTCGGAATCAAGGACCTCCTCCTCGATCTCTTCACCGCGGTGCGCGGGCAGGCAGTGCATGACGCGGCACCCGTCGGCGCACTTGTCGAGGAGCTTGCGCGTGATCTTGTAATCGCGGAACGCCTTGCGCCGCCTAGCCGCCTCGCGCTCCTGGCCCATGCTGGTCCACACGTCGGTGTAGAGGTAATCCGCGTTCTCGACCGCCATGCCGATATCGCTCGTGACCGTTACGTGCGATCCCGATTTCGAACACAGCCCGAAGGCGATGCTCACCACCTCCCGGTCGGGCTGGTAGTCCTTCGGGGACGCGACAGCGATGTCCATGCCCAGGATCGCCGCGCACAGCATGAGCGAGTGCGCCACGTTGTTTCCGTCCCCCACATAGGCGAGCTTTCTTCCCGCGAACCCGGGCTCACGCTCGTAGATCGTGAAAAGGTCGCTCAGGGCCTGGCAGGGATGGAAGAGGTCCGACAGGCCATTGATCACCGGTATGTCGGCGATCCGGGCAAGCTCGATCACCTTGCCGTGCGAAAAGGTCCGTATCATTATGCCGTCCGCGTACCGCGCGAGCACGCGCGCCGTGTCGGCCACGGACTCACCGCGGCCGAGTTGGATGTCGTTGTGGCTCAGGAAGAGGGCGTACCCTCCCAGTTGGTACATCCCTATTTCGAAGGATACGCGCGTGCGCGTCGAGGTTTTCTCGAATATCATCGCAAGGGACTTCCCCTCGAGAAGGCGGTGGGGCTTCCCGGTTTTCTGCGCCTTCTTCAGTTTTGCGGCGAAATCGAACAGCGCGATGATTTCCTTCGCCGACAGGTCCTTGACGGACAGCAGGTCCTTGTGCGCCAGTGCCGGTATTTTCACGGTTTTTCAACCTCGCCGGATAATAGTTTTTCGAGTATTACAAGCCCCTCGTCGATCGCCTTCCGGCCGATCGTGAGGGGAGGCATTATCCGGATGACGCGGTCCGCGGTGCAGTTGATCACGAGCCCCCTTTCCAGCGCCTTTTTAACGAGCGCCGCGCCGGGAACCGCGAGCTCGACGCCAATGTGAAGACCCAGCCCCCGCACCTCGCGGATCACGGGGTAACGAGCGGCCATGTCGTTCATGCGCTTCATGATGTATTCGCCGCTCGCGCGCACCTTTTTGAGCATCGCGGGTTTGGCCAGCTCCTTGAGCACCGCCTCGACCGCCGCGCACGCGAAATGATTTCCGCCGAACGTGGTGCCGTGCGCGCCTTTTTCGAAGAGCCGCATGAGCTCGCCCCGTGCGTGGAGCGCCCCGACCGGGATGCCCCCGCCCAGCCCCTTGGCCAGGGTGATGACGTCCGGGGTGACGCCGTAATGCTGGTAGGCGAATGCCGTTCCGGTCCTGCCCACGCCCGTCTGCACCTCGTCGATAATTGAGATCGCGCCGTGCCTTTTACACGATGCGATCATCGATTTCACGAATCGCGTATCGGCGATGCGGATGCCGCCCTCGCCCTGGACGAGCTCGGTGATGACGGCGCACACGCGCGGGTTTCCGGAGAGTTCTTTTTCGAGCGCCGCCGTGTCATTGAAGGGCAGGTACTTGAAGCCGGGCACTATCGGACCAAATCCCTTGCGTATCTTCTCCTGCGCGGTCGCCGACATTCCCCCGAACGTTCGCCCATGGAACGATCCCTCGAAGGATATGATCTCGTATTTTTCAGGCGACGTCTCCTGCCCGTAGCGGCGCGCGAGCTTAATGGCGGCCTCGTTCGCCTCCGTGCCGCTGTTCACGAACAGCGTGCGGCCCTTGAACGCGAGGGTGGAGACCAGCCGCGCCGCCGCCGCCTGCTCGCGGTTGTAGAACCAGTTGGAGGTGTGGATGATCCTGCCCAGCTGCGCGTGCAGTTTTTTCGAAAACGCCGGGAGGCCGTGCCCCAGCGAGGTCACCGCGATGCCGCAGAAAAAATCCAGGTAGCGCCGGTCGTCCTGGTCGTAGAGGTATGCCCCCTCGCCGCGCACGAAGCACACGGGGAGCCTGTCGCCGTAATTCTGGAACAGATATTCCCTGTCCTCGTCGATGATTGCCTGCAATTTCCTGGAAGTCATAAAGCCGCCTTAAAATTGAAAAAATCGGGGCTCCCCCGATCGCCATGTATAATTGCATTCTTGCAGGGTATACCCTGTCAATCAAAAAAAGGGCCGCAACAGGGCGCTAGAGCATGAACCCGAATCCGAAATAGAGCACGGTCATGTTCATGAATACGTCGGAGTAGAAGATGGTCCTCCAGGAAAGACCGGTGGTGATCTGGAGATGGCTGAACTGGAACTTGAGCCCCGCTGCCAGCGAGAGATAGGGGTCCACCGTCTTCGCGGTATGAATTATCGCCGGCGGACCGTTGCTTCCCGTATCCGTGATTTCGAGCGTGCTCCACGCCCCTCCCAGCCCCACCGTCGCCGTAGCGGAAAACGCGGGAGAGAGCACGTAATTATAGCCGCAGGCGAATCCCGCGGTCCTGATCGTCAGGTAATTGTTGTTCCCGCCCGAACCGCCGTCCTCGTTGCTGACGCTCATGTAGTCGAACTGAAGCGAGCCCGTGAGGTCCCTGTAGATCGGCTGATTGGTAAAGTACGAGAGGTCATAGGCGAACGACAGGGACATCATCGTTGCCTTACCGTCGTAGATATCCCCCCAGTCTCCGGAGATATCGGCCTGGCCGTGGGTCAGGCCCAGCGTTGCTCCCTTGATGCGTTCATAAAAGGGGAGGAAGGGGGACGCCGTCGCGTGCACCTTCTTGATCTCGATGTCTTTCTGCAGTTCGGTATTGATTCTTGTGGATATCTGGTCGATGATCACCAGGAGGAGCGCCCCCAGCTCCTCGGTGGTTTCGCTGATATCGCGCATCTTGAGCTCGTGAACGTCGAATATCTGGGTCCTGATCCGGATTATCCTTCCCTCGACCGAAAAGCTGCCGGTGATCACGTACTGCGCGTCGAATTCCCTGCCCCTGTCGGCAAGCAGGCGTATGCGGTTTTTCTGCTGTTCGGCGGGGGCCGATTGATCGACGTACTCCATGACCACCGGAAACGTCTGGACTGTGAATTTATCGGACCTCTTGATGTCGGTGGCTATGTTTTCGGGTATGATATACGAATAGTATCCGAACTCGGTCGATTTCCCCGTGTTCTGGAAATGGTAGACGATGACCTTGCCCTTGAGGTCGGCGTCCCTATGGGTCTGGATGTCTTTTTGCGCAAGCGCCGGGCGGGCGGCTCCGCCCAGGATTATGAGGGAAATGAACCCTGCGGTGAGAATCCCGGCAGTTCGCGATGGTAGTGATCTCATTGGGGTAATATGGGGCACAATCGCGGATTCGTCAAGAATGAAATAATGCGCCCCCTGATATTATGTCGTGTACTCCGCGTTGATCTTCACATAGTCGTACGAGATATCGCTCGTATAGAATCGTGCGCTTCCCGTCCCCCGGCCGATATCGAGCTCGATGATCAGGTCCTTTACGCTCATCTTTTCGATCACCTCTTTTCGGTTGACCGCCTGCGGGACCCCGCGGGAAAGAAGAAGCACCCCGTTGATGCTCACCGAGAGCGTGTCCTCGGACAGGGCGGCCCCGGAGTAGCCCGCCGCGCATGCGATGCGCCCCCAGTTGGGATCATTCCCGAAAAGGGCGGTTTTCACGAGCAGGGATTCGGCGATTGACCGGGCGGCGCGCCGCGCGTCGTCGTCGGATTCGGCGCGCGTCACGTCGACCGTCACGAACTTGGTGGCGCCTTCACCGTCCCGCACGAGGAGCTCCGCGAGACGCGTGAGGACGTACAGGAGCGCCTCCTCGAACGCCTCCGCGTCGCGGGGATCGCCCAGGGGCGCGTCCGCACGGGGGGCAAGGAGGATTGCGGTGTCGTTGGTCGACATGTCCCCGTCGATGGTGATCGCGTTGAGCGAGCGCGCTATGCACCGCCCGAAAACCCCATCCATGACCGGGCCCGCCAGGGGCGCATCGGTGACGAGAAAGGCGAGCAGCGTCGCCATATTGGGCGCGATCATGCCCACGCCTTTGGCCGTGCCCGCGATAGTGAACGCGCCCGCCGAGGTTTCGAAGGACGCCGCGGCCGCCTTGGGATACGTGTCCGTGGTCATAATCGCCCTGGGGACGACCGCGCCCGCCTCGCGGGAAAGCCCCCCTACGAGCGACGGGACCGATGCGCGCATCTTATCCGCGGGGAGCTGGACGCCGATAACGCCGGTCGAGGCCATGAGCAGGGAGTCCGCCGGAACGGCAAGCTTCAGGGCGGTCTCGCGCGTGAGCGCCACGGCGTTGCGGTACCCCTCGTCGCCCGTGCACGCGTTCGCGTTCGTCGCGTTGATGAGCACGCCGTGCACCGTTCCGCCGATACGCTCCCTGCACAGGCGGACCGGCGCGGCAAAGATGCGATTCGTGGTGAACGCCCCGGCCGCGCGGCACGGTTTCTCCGAAAAAATGAGCGAAAAGTCGAGCCGACCCGCGTACTTGATGCCGCATTCGATCGCGGAAAAGGTGTAGCCGGGAACGAGCTCCAGGCCGCCGTCGAGGATTTTCATGGTGAAGCTCCGTACGTAATGATTCATCGCGCTGTGCAGGAGGAATAATGAGGGGGGAGGGGGGAAGAAATGCAATAACAAAATGAATCGAAATCTGACACTTGGGGAAACTTTACTGTACTTCATTGTTGCCTCCTCCTTATGAGGCGACAACTATCTTGACACTGGGGGGTTGTATGACGTTTTGTAATGGTTTCACAACAATATTTTATTAAATCATCATTATATAATAATATGTTTCATTTATATTTATGCTTTGCAAGATATGTATTACCTTTAAACTCTTTTTCGTGAATTATCCATCCTAAAACTAAAGCTTCAAATATATTTCTAATTTTTACTTTTGTCCTTGTTTGTGGTTTAAGGTTACTTGTGGATATTTTATAATCGACTAACAATTCAAATGCAGATTTATAATCACTTCGTTTTATATAAAATCTTGCTACATTATAACCCCAAATATATGGTCCTGGATATAGATGATGAAAAATTGAATTGATTATGTAATAATTAATGTTATGAGCATCTAGTATAATTCGATAAATCATTATTTCATTTTCATTTGAAGATGTAAAGATTTCCATAATTAAATCTTCATCAGCAACGTTTAGACAGAAATTATAATTTGAAAAGTCTTTATAAAATTCTCTGTCTCCATTTTTGGGCAAAATATAATATAACATAGAAATTGATGTTATTATCAAGATCAAGACTGAAAAATATTCATCCTGCATTGTTTTGATTCATCCATGGTAAATATTATACTTGTTTCACTTTTACAAGTCACAAATAGATAATGTTAAATATCAAATACAAAAAGCCAATACAAAATGTCCTATAACGTCAAAGCATACCCGATGTTGCGCTGGTTGTGGCGTACGACGCGTTATGTTTGTGCTAAAACGAGACGATTATCCGGCTGTAATATTTCTCGATTTATTATTCTTACATTTTGAAAATCGACGTGTTTGGGATTTAAAATAAAAATATTTTCGTTTGGAACAATTGAAGAAGGAACTTTAAGCAATAATGTTTCCCGTGATTCAAGCCAAATAGTGCCGTTTTCGATTGTATAATTATTCCAGGGAATAGAATTCCAGTCTGGAGGTAATAAAGAGCGGTTATAAACTTTTATGGATGAATCGGGTACTTCGAATGATAATATCAATCTATTATGCAAATCATTGATGCATTGGCAATGAACAATTGTCTCAAGAATGGCAAGTGAGATATTTTCAGCTAAATATATTGCCGGATAGCCCTTCTTGTTCCAGCGCCCACCCGGTAGTTCCGCTCCCTTTCCACTTAAATCATCAGCATGACGAAGTTTTGAGACCCGATAAAGAACCATTAGCTGAATTCACTATATTCAATTCTGTTTAATTCTGCTTTTATCAAATCGCGTCCCTTGTGCGAATCCATAATCTCGATGGGTTTTTTATGGTTGAAATAAGCATTTTCAGTATTCAGCCAATTGTTAAACCTTTCTTTGTTTTCATCAAATGCCTCAAGGCCAATGGAATATATTTCACCAATTTCAACAAAAGTTTCAGTAACTTTAAATTCTAAAATTTTATGCTTTTTTTCAAGTTCTCTCTGTAGAGTTCGTTTTGATATAGGTAATATGGTTGACCATTCGTTTAATGAAAGTTCCGAAAAATTAATAAAATTCCTGGCATTGTCGGCAGTGAATTTATTCCGAATAACTTCGATCAGCTCGTTGTCATTGTGTATGCTGCTAACCACCTTGGGCGGTAACTTATACATATAATGTAGAAAATCGTAATTCATTATGTTCCTCGATATGATGTCATCTGACATACAAGATAGCGACATATGGCATTTCTGTCAACAGGAAATGGCGTTTGATACGATATTTTTCGCACCAACCAGATACTCGTGCGTACAAACAAAAAAGGGGCGCGATCACTCGCACCCCTTTCATTGAATCCGCTGAAAGCGTTAATCAATATTCCGCAAGCACGTTCGACGCGATCACGAGCCTCTGGATCTCCGAGGTGCCCTCGTAGATCTCCGTGATGCGCGAATCGCGGTAGTAGCGTTCCGCCGGGTAGTCCTTCACGTAGCCGTAGCCGCCGAAAATCTGGATGGCCTTGTGGGTTACGCGGTGGCTGGCCTCGGAGGCGTAGAGCTTGGCCATGGCTGCGAACTTGGACGCCTTGCGCCGGTCGCCGTGGCCTTCCGTGAGCAGCTGCGCGGCCTGGTACACGAGCAGGCGGGACGCCTGGATCTCGGTGGCCATGTCGGCGAGCATCCACTGGATGGCCTGGTTCTTCGCGATGGGCTGGTTGAACTGCACCCGCTCCTTGGCGTACTTCGCCGACGCGTCGAGCGCGGCCTGCGCAATGCCCAGCGCCTGCGCGGCAATGCCCACACGGCCGCCGTCCAGGGTATGCATCGCGACCTTGAATCCCTCGCCCTTCTTGCCCAGGATATTCTCCTCGGGGATCTCGCAGTTGTCGAAGATGAGCTCGGTGGTGGAGGAGGCGCAGATGCCGAGCTTGTCCTCGCTCTTGCCCACGGAGTACCCGGGAGTGGTGTTCTCGATGATGAAGAAGGTGAGGCCCTTGTGGCCGATTCCCTTTTCGGTCACCGCGATCGCCACGGCCACGTTCGCGACGCCGCCGTTCGTGATGAAGTTCTTGGTGCCGTTAAGCACCCATTTGCCGTTCTTGAGCTCCGCGGTGGTCTTCGTGCCCGCGGCGTCGCTGCCGGCGGAGGGCTCGGTGAGGCCGAAGCAGCCTAACCATTCCCCGGTGCAGAGCTTCGAGAGGTATTTCTTCTTTTGCGCCTCCGTGCCGAAATAGTAGATGGGTGAGAGGCAGAGCGAATTGTGCGCGGACACGATGACGCCGGTCGATGCGCACCCGCGTGAAAGTTCCTCGACGGCGATCGCGTAGCATACGTAATCCATCCCGGAGCCGTTGTACTCTTCGGGATATACGACGCCCATCATGCCCATCTCGCCCAGCTTCTTGACGTGTTCCCACGGGAAGGCGTGCGATTTGTCGTACTCTGCCGCCTTGGGCGCGAGCTCGTTATCCGCGAATTTCCGGCACATATCCTTGACCATCTGCTGTTCTTCGGAAAGATTGAAGTCCATACGTGTCTCCTAGATTGGGTTTGGATGAGATTCCCTTCTTATATTAAACTAAAAATCGGGGCGTTCTCCTGTCAATGCAATATTGGCTGCCGTCCGGTAAAAAGATGGAGGAAATTTCTCTTGAATAATTCCCTGCACGCGTATAATCGGATACCTGACGGTGGCGGGGCATCCCCGGGGCCGCACTTGAATACGAATCGAGGATTTATGAATAAAAAGCTTGTAGTGCTCATCTGCCTGGCGGGCCTGGCCGCGGCCCTTTCCTGCGGTCACTGGAGGGTGAGCTCGCTCAAGGCGAAGAAATTGTGCTCCATCAAGGCGGGCTCGGAGCCGGGAAACATCATGGTGGAACAGGAAGAAAGCGCCATCCTGAACGTCTCGTTCCTGGTCAGGGCCTACCACGGCCGCCTCTATACCGCCGACAACCTCCTCAAGCGTGTCCAGGTGCTCGATACCGACGGCACGCCGCTGCTCGTTATCGGGCAGAAGGGCAAAGAGGGCAAAGAGGGGAAGGAAGCGAAAGAAGCGAAAGAATCAAAGGAGTCCGCCGACAAGGTCAGATCGGCGCACTTCAATTTCGGCGTGGTGGGCCACATCACCGCCGATTCGAACGGGGCCATATACGTGCAGAACCGGCTCCAGCCGGGCGGGCAGGCCAAGACCGAAAAATCCGACGATATGGACTTCTCCCCCTCCTACGTGCTCGTGTTCGACAAGGATGGGGGCCTTAATTACGTGAACGGCCAGAAGGGAAATCCCGACATACCCTTCTATTATATCGAGAGCATCGATATCGACAAGAGCGACAGGCTTCTCGTGGTCGCGCGCACCATGGACTCCTGGAGCGTCTACCGGTTCAATAACAAGAAACGCGAATACCACGCGACGCTCGCAAACCTGGATTTCAAGGAAACCGAGGGCGGCGAGACCTACAAGGGCCGTATCGAGAGCGTGCGCGTGTTCAGGTCGGGCGAGAATTACCTGGTCTCCGTCGCCTATTACAGCGGCACGCGCTTCAAGTACCGGAGGATTTTCGATTATTCGCTCGCAAAGGGAAAGCAGCAGACCGTGGTGCAGATACCCGATCCCAAGAACGAGCTCTTCTCCCTCGTGGACGACAAGCACATGTTCCTGTGGAACGTCGAGGACCGCAGGCTGAAATTCGTAATCTACAATTTCGACGGGAACGTCATCAACAATATCCGCATCGAGACCCAGGACGGCAAGCTCTATGAGGACGTATTCACGGATGAGACGGGCCAGTTGTATTCCATCCACGCGACGCGCAAGGAAATCGATGTCATGGAGTGGAAATAGATGAAGGTCGTCACCGCGGACGAGATGCGGCGCATCGACCGCGCCGCGATCGACGGGGCGGGAATTCCCAGCGAGGTCCTCATGGGGTTCGCGGGGAAGGCGGTGGCCGATATCATCTTCGAAGAGATGCGCGATGCCGGACAGGTGGTCGTCTGTTCCGGGACGGGCAACAACGGCGGCGACGGTTTCGTGATCGCCTATCTCCTCGCAAACCGGGGCATGCGGGCAAGGGTAATCCTGGCGGGCTCCAGGTCTAAAATGACGCCGACCGCGGCGGTATTCCTGAACATATGCGAGCGATCGGGCGTCACGGTCGAAGAGGTCCGGGACGAGAACGAGCTCCGCCCGGCGCTCTTCGCGGACGCGGGACTCGTCGTGGACGCGCTCGCGGGAACCGGTTTCACGGGGGCGCCGCGCGGACTGCTCGCGGCCGCAATCGCGGCGATCAACGCCTGCGGGGCGCGCGTGCTGTCCGTGGACATGCCGAGCGGCCTGCCCTCGGACGGGGAGGGACCGGCCGGCGAGGCGGTGCGCGCGGACATGACCGTAACCATTGGCCTGCCCAAGGTATCCCTCGTCACCTGGCCGGGGCGCCCGTTCGCGGGAGAGCTTCGCATCGCGGACATAGGGTTTCCCGCGGCGCTCGCGGAGGGAGGCGACATTCGTACCGAGCTCGCCGATACGCGTTATGCGCGACGGATATTCCCCCCGCCCCCCGGCGCCGATTTCCACAAGGGCGCGGCGGGCCACCTCCTGCTCGCGGGCGGGTTCGATACCATGGAGGGCGCGATCATCATGACCGCCGAGGCGGCCTTCCAGACGGGCGTGGGGCTCGCCACGCTCATTACGACCCCGGGCGCACGCGTGGCTATCGCGGGCGCGGTCCCTGAGCTCATTACGCGCTCCCTGGAAGGTGGCGAGGGGACCGCGATCGCACAGGGACTGGAGCGCTTGATGGGGGAGGACCGCCGTTACGGGGCGCTCGTGATCGGTCCGGGCATGGGGAGGGGGGCGTACTCCCGCATAGTATTCGATACGCTCATCGGGACGTGCGCGGCCGGCGGGATACCGAGCGTTCTTATAGATGGGGACGGACTCTACCACCTCGCGGAATACCTGAAGGAAAACAGACTTCCGGGCGGGGTCCGGTTCATTATCACCCCGCATTTCCTGGAGGCATCGCGGATCCTGGGGATGAGCGTGGAGGAAATAAAGAACAACCGCTTTGGCGCTGCCGGGGCGCTCGCGGAGCGCACCGGGTGCACGGCGCTGCTCAAGGGACCCGGAACCGTGATCCACGACGGCGCGGACGCGCGCATCAATACCACGGGAAACCCCGCGCTCGCCACGGCGGGCTCGGGCGACGTGCTTTCGGGAATTATTGGGGCGCTTTTACTGCGGGACATGCCCCCCCTGGATGCGGCGGCGCTCGGCGCCCATATCCACGGACTGGCGGCGGACCTCTGCAGCGCCGAGCAGGGACTCGAGGTCATGAAGGCCACCGACGGTGTCCGCTTCATCCGGATGGCTATGGCGTCCCTTGCCCGCTAGTCATAAATTTGGAACAAAAGCACTACGCGCCACCTGCTCGTTATCACTCACTCGAGACACGGCACGGAGATTGGGGTTTTTCCCAAATAAATTTCACAGTTCTCCGTGTCTCCGTGTCTCCGAGCCTCTGTGGCAAATGCTGTTATCCCGCATCGTGCTAATCAAAGCATGGTCTGCTAAACAATCGTACAATCCCGCAGCCGGTAATATCGGTCCCCGAAACTTGCCTTTGTCCTTGGCCTTCATTATATTGTAATACATTAGTATATGCTTAAATACTGATGTGTTTTCAATGAGACTCACCGTGTTTTTTCCGGAGGTCGAAATGGAAGAAAAAACTAGGAAAACACTGACGAGCATATTCTCGTTCCTGCTGGGTGTCGCGTTCACGCTGGACGGGATCGTCAAGCTGGTGGGCGTGACCTCGCCGTTCGTGATCATACCCGGCGCGGATTTCCCGCTGTGGCTGACGTATGTGATCAGCCTGTTTGAGCTGGTGGGCGGGATCATGCTGCTCATCGAGGATATAAGATTTTACGGCGGCGCGCTTACGGTCTTGAGCACCGTCGTGGGGATCGTCTACGGGCTTGGGGCCGTGGATTACCTGACGCTGGTCATGCCGATCCTGTTCTTCATAGGATCGTGGATGGTCGCGCTCTCGAGCATGCCCGAGGGGATTAACAGGATCGCATGTTCCATGCCCCTGTTCAGGATGACGCATGCCTGCAAGGTATCGCATCATCACACCGGATAATTTCCGGCCGATTGCATGAAGATGCTGCCGATCGATGCGCAGCATCTTCATACGATCGCACGCTTATCTTCGCGTAACCACGGCAAAGATTCATTAACAGGGATGGTCAGGATGGACAGGGATTAGCCTGTCCGGTGATTATACCAATCCTGAATATCCTGCAAATCCCTGTTAATTTCTCGAAGGCATTATAACAGGGATTGGCAGGATGGACAGGGATTGGCTTGCCTGGGCACCCGTTGGAATTGATTCTATTCCTCAATTTTTCAGGACATGTGTTTTCTAGTCAGACGGATTTAATTATATTGGGAGCACGTGGCCGGCAGGATGCGTTTTCGGGGCAGGAATTGATGAAGCTTTCCCGGGGACGCGTCCTCGATGCGCGCAATCACGCACTTCCAGTAAGCAGGCCCCGTTCAAGGAGGAATACCAACCATGAAGAATGCATTATCGTCATGCGCACTGCTCATCGCGGGACTGCTCACGGCGGCCTTGCCCGCAGCGGCGGCGGAGGTGACGTTCATGATCGGAAGCGTCGATGTCGAACGCGGCGGAACATGGACCGGTGTCGCGACGGGGACGCCCCTGCAGGAGGGTGACTCGATCAGGACCGGGGCGGGATCCCTCGCGATTCTCGCGCTCAATGACGGCAGTATGCTCAAGCTGAGCGAGAACACCGTGCTCAGGATCGATCGGTCCGGAGCCGGCGCGAACACCGAGCTCGAGCTTACGGCCGGGAGCGTATTCAGCCGCATAATAAAAAAGACTGCCGGGGAGGGCTTCAGGCTAAGGGCCCAGACCGTGGTTGCGTCGGTGCGGGGCACGGAGTTTTTTACCGCCTACGGAAAGACCGCGAAGAACACGAGCGATATCTGGCTCTGCGTGAACGAGGGATCCGTGGAGGTGACGAGCGCCGCAGGGACGGGAAAGGAGTTGGTCACCAAGGGGAAGGGGATTTTCATCACGGGGAAGGGCGGCATTACCCCTCCCAAGGAATATAAATGGACGAAAGAGCTCAACTGGAACATGAACCCTGCCGCCGGGACCGTGAAGGACGCAACCAATATCCTCAAGGCATACGGCGATCTGACGGACCACAACTATGATTAGGTTCGCGCTGCGGGCATTCGGCGGGATCGCGGGTGCGGTGCGCGTGATCGCACCGGCGGCGGGAAGGTGCGTTCTGTGCATCCTGTTCCTGGGGGCGCCCGCGGCGGCCGACCACATACCGGTCCCGTCCGAAAACGATCTCGATTATGAGGGTAACCTGCGCGTATTCCTGAATGGGGACGGGTGGTCGTTTTTCACCGAGGCGCGCGGGCGCTACGAGGGGGAGCGCTCGGATTTCGGGTATCGGGCGCTCACCGCGGGGCCGTACTACCGCGTGTTCCGAAACTTACAGGCGGGCGCGTTCTACCGCCTGCAGCAGGGGGCACGGCACGACGACGACTGGGTTGCCACGCATCCCGGCTGGGAATGGCGCGATACCACGTCCAGGAACGAGCATCTCCTCATCCTTGACGCGACGCCGCGCGTCCAACTGGCGTTTCTGCCCGGCGAGAACTGGGTAGCGGAGATCAAGGCCCGCTATCTTTGCAATTCGTATTTCGGCCAGCAGACGATCACCGTCAGGCCGGGCATCATGTACGTGGTCATGCGGCGCCAACAGCCGATCCTCAACGTGTACGCGCAGTACGAGCTTTACTACCCCCTGAACTACGGCGTGTCGGCGATATATGAGAAATGGATGTACCTGGGGATCATGTACCACGCGAGCGAAATAATCAAGATCGGCGTATACGGGGCGCGCAGGGAGGTCGTGTGGGGCACATCGGATGACGCGCGCCGCGAGGTCCCGGGAACGAAATACCGCGTGACCTACAGGGCGAGCGTTATCGGGTTCATCGTAACATCAATGATCGAGCTTTAGGCAGTATACGGCCGGGATACCGGTATCGGCGGCCGGTATCCCGCGAAGTCGATCAGATCACGTGCTCGAAGTTGATGAATATGCCCATGTCCTCCTTGCTGAAACCGGCGTAGAAGTGGATGATAGTCGCCTGGTTCCACGCGATGACCAGTCCGCCGCCAAAGGAATGGTGGTAGTCGGCGAACCGCGGCTTGGTGACGGGGTCGGCAGCCTCGTCATAGACGCAGCCGGTATCGGCGAAGCCCACGAGCTTGAAATCGAATTTCTGCCCGGCACCCGATACCCCCGCGAAGCGCCAGCGCGCCTCTACGTTCGCGAGCGTCATGGTGCGTCCTACAAAGCGGTCGGCCTTGTAGCCGCGCAGTGTCCAGTTTCCGCCCAGCCCGTTTTTACGCGAGAGGGGGAAGCCGAACCAGTTCTGCTCGTAGAAGGGGATGTCCTCCGCCGCGGTGGTGTAGCCGACCCTGAAGGCGAACACGAGCGGCTTCACCGGGTTCAGATACGTGCGGGCGCCGAAGGTATTCTTATAGAAGCTGTACTCGGATCCCAGGGCCGGCGTCGATACCTCGATGCAGTAATCGACGTACACGCCCCGGTTGGGATCGGGCTCGTAATCGCGCGTGTCGTAGCCCGCGCCGAAGCGGGCGTAGTTGGTCCATCCGCCCTTGTACCCGGGGACGATGTTCCGGTCCCGGTAGAGTAGTGTCTCAACCTGGTTGTCCCCGTCGAACTTGTCACCGTCCCATGTTTCGATCGTCACCTTCTTGAATTCGACCCCGGCCATCACCTGGAAATTCGCGGGCAGCTTGCGGAAGAGGGAAAAGAAGTACTTTGGCTTCGTGATGGTGTAGTTGTACCATTTCGCGTAGCCTTCGTTCTCCTCGGTGTAATCCAGGAACCCGGAGTACGTCGAATGGGTGTCGCCCGTGTTGTCGGTGAGCGGGCGCGTCGCGTTCTTCGCGCCCAGGCCGAAATAGTTCGCGTTCAGATTTTTTTCGTACACGAGCGCGGTCATGATACGGAATTTCGTGCCCATGAAATAGGGCATGTCCACGTTCAGCTCGTGATACTGGACCCCGTTCGTGGTCTGGAAGAACTGGGCATACATTTGCAGGAAGTAGGGGGCCACGTCGTAGTACGGGTCATCCTTGTTGCCATCGTAATAGATATAGCCGCGGAGGCCGTACCCGAATCCTTCGTCGCTTGAATAGTTGATAAGCGGAAGGCCGGTGGGGTACCACCCCTCGATCTTGTTCTCGAGCGTCTCCTTGTCCATCTTTGTGTCTTCGGCGGCGATTGCGGGAAGGGTGGCTATGAGAATAAAAATTACGGGAAGCAGGTAAACATGCCATCTTTTCATGGGCCGATACACCCCCTTGGGTTTATATGATTTCCAACCTGAATATCCGGAAAACCCTACTGAGCGTCCGCTCGTTTGTCAATGCAAAAAGAAGGCGCGAACTTGAATTCGCGCCTTCTTTCCTGAATGAGGCTTCTGCTAGAAGTTATGCTCGAAGTTGATGAACAGGCCCGTGTCTTCCTTGCTGATGCCATAATATACATGGACGATCGTGGCGAGGTTCCAGGCTATGACGAGTCCGCCGCCGTAAGAGTTCTTGTAATCGCCCCAGCGCGGATCGGAGAACGGGTCACCCGATGCGTCGTACACGTTCCCTGAGTCGAAGAAGCCGACAAGCTTGAAGGCGAAGCGCTGGCCTGCTCCGGAGACCTCGTAGAACTGCCCGCGGATTTCGGCGTTCGCGAGGGTCATGGTTTTGCCGACGAAGCGATCGGCCTTGTAGCCGCGCAGGGTCCTGTTGCCGCCCAGGCCGTTCTGGCGCGAGAGTGCGAAGCCGAACTGGTTCATTTCATAGAAAGGAATGTCGTTCGACGCGGTGGTATATGCCGCCCTGAAGGCCAGCACGATCGGCTTGAACGGGTTGAAGTAGGCGCGGGCGCCGGCCGTGTTCTTCTGGAAGTCATAATCGGACCCCAGGTAGTTCGTCGCCGCCTCGAAGCAGTAGTCCAGGTAAAATCCCTTGTTGGGGTCGGGCTCATAATCGCGGGTGTCCCAGGCGAAGCCCAGGCGCGCGTAATTCGTCCATCCGCCGTTGTAGCCGGGGACCGCATCCTCGCCCAGGGTTTCCAGGTAGGTCGTGGCCATGGTCGTTCCGTCGAACTTGCGACCGCCCCACGGGTCTACGTTGACTTTTTTGAATTCCGCGCCCGCCATAACCTTGAAATGCTGCGGGAGGTTGCGGAACAGGTAGAAGTAGTATTTGGGCTTCGTCAGCGTGTACTTGTACCATTTGGTCTGGTCTTCATTGTCGTCGATGAATTTCTGGTAGTCCTCGTACTTGTCGTACTCAACACCGTTAAAGTCGGTAAGAGGCTTGTTCGCGTTTTTCGCGCCCAGGCCGAAGAAGTTCGCGTTCAGGTTCTTTTCGTACACGAACGCGCTCTTAATGCGGAACTTGGTTCCCATGAAATAGGGCATGTCCGCGTTGAGCTCATGGTACTGGTAGCCGTTCGTCGTCTGGAAAAACTGCGCGTAGAGCTGGAGGAAATACGGTGCGGAGTCGAAATAGCGATCCCCGCGCTCGCCGTTGTAATAGATATAACCGCGCAGGCCGTACCCGAAGCCGTCGTCGCTGGAAAAGTTCACCAGCGGCAGGCCGGTAGGATACCATCCCTCTTTCTTTTTTTCGAGCTTTTCGGGCGAGAGCTTCTGTTCTCCCTCATCGGCGAGATCAGCCGTTTTTTCAACCTTTGAGTCCTTTGCGGGCTCTTTTTCCTGTGCCGCGAGCGTCGAGGCAAGCGAAAATATGAGCGCGAAGGCCGCGAGAATGCATAATAATTTCTTCATACGGTGCCGCTCCTTTAATGTAAGTTATTGAAGCTGATCAAGGTGCGAATACTGCGCGTATAAACCCCTCCCCGCCGGGAGCTCAATATGCCGTTGGGCATGAATAAATCGTTTGCAGACAAATGTCAACGCAAAAAGTTACACGATTGCGTACAGCACCATGGAACTAGTGAGCGCGAAATCGCCGGCATGCACCTTTCCCAGGAGGTGGTAGAGGGAAATGCGCAGCCAGTGACGGTAATCGGTCCAGCGGCGGAAGGAGGAGCGCGATTTGAGGAGCTTGGGCAGAAGCCCGAATTCTACCGGGTGGAAGGCGATCACCCGGGAAAAGCCCGCGTCAGTGAGCGCCTTCGTGAGGGTGCGCTTTGAAAAATAGGAAAGATGGCCGGGCATGAAATACGCGTAATCGGCCCCCTGCATTGCCGCCTGGAGCCCGTCCATGTTCGCGGTCTGGACGAGGAGGACGCCGCCCGGGGCGAGGAGCCTGCGGCATTCGCGCAGAACCGCGGCGGGGTCCGGGCAGTGCTCGATCACCTCGACCATCGTGACGACCGAGAAGCCACCGAGTGGGAAGGGATGGTCTTCGAGGGTTCCGATATGGACCGCGTCCCCGAAGAGCGCTTTCGCGTATCGGCCCGAATACCCCGACATCTCGATGCCATAGGGGGCGTAATGGCGGGAGGCGCATTTGAGCAGGCCGCCGAACGCGCACCCCACATCCAGGAATTTCCCCGACGGCGCATACCGCCTGAGGACGCCGATTCTCCGCTCCCACACGTACCGCGCGTATTTCTCCGCGGCGCGCTCGTCGTAGTAGGAATACTCGGCGTTCCCTTCGTAATAGCCCGGACCGTAAAACGAGGCGATGACCTCGCGCGTGAAACGGGGATTCATGAAGATGAAATCGCAGTTGGCGCATCGGCCCACGGAGAAGGGGGGCGTAGAGCGATCGATGCGATACAGGGGCGACGGTGCCGGCGCGCCGCACAGGGGGCATGCCGCGAGGGGCGGGTCGTAGAGGGGCGTCCCGGCGCTCATCGCTCCGCCCAGAAATACCAGTGCGCTATGCGCGCGTTCATGTCGCCGGGGAGCGTGCGCTCCATCATGCCGTACGCGAAGCGCGCGAAGGGCGCGAGCGCGGACCGAACCTCTTCCTCGGCGTAAAACGAGACCACCGAGTGCTCTATATCCGCGAGGTCGGTGACCCAGACGTCGTTGCCGCGGTGGGTGCCTTTTTTTAAATAGGTGTCCCTGCTGTTGCGGAGCGTGGCGAAGAGGCGCCCCCCGGCCTTGAGCGCGCGCCGGATTTGGGCGAGCATTACGGGAAGGTCTTCCTTTATGGTATAATGCAGCGATCCCCAGGCCACGGCGAGGTCAAGCGAGCCCTCTTTGAACGGGAGCGCGCGCGCGTCGCCGCGCAGGACCGGGACATGATACAGGTCGCGGCAAACCGCGAGCGCGTTGGCGCTCGTGTCCAGACCGGCGGGCGAGGGGATCCCGTACTCGAGGAAGAGCCTCAGGTGGCGCCCTGTTCCGCATCCGATATCCGCGGCGGCCAGGCGTGACATGTCTTTTTCGGCGAGCCAGGGGGCGAGCATCCGCACGAGATTTTCATCGGGGTGGGCGAGTACCGATTTGCCGCGGGTGTAGTGACGCTCCCAGGCGCGTTCCGAGCTCATTTTTCCGATCCCCCCCTGCCTACGGTGACGGCACACGCGCGCGCGGCGAGCGCCGCGGCGTCCAGCGCCGCCTCCCGCGTGCGGCCCTTTGCGACGATCACGCCGATACGATCGTGGTTGTCCGCCGGGGGGCCCACCTCCGCGCCCAGGGCCTTGAAGAACCGGGAGTAGACGATCCCCGGTACGCCGCGCGGCGCCCGGGTGTCAAGGGAAAGGAGGCGGCCCTTGTCGGCGGTCAGGTACTTCACGGCCACGGCCAGGCGCGGCGCCCGTGCGGGGGGCGGGGTGAAGGTCATGCCGGTCGCCGCGCGCACCGCCTGTTCCAGGAAGTTATACCCGGTGGCAAGCGGTACGAGGTGGTCGGGAAGGCATTCCCCGCCAAACTCGGGCACCGCTTCGATTACCTGGATGCCCTGCCGGGAATCGACGCGCATCTCGATGACGAGGGGGGAAAACTCGATCTCGAAGGCCTCGGCGATGCGCTGCCCGATAGCGGTGACCTCCGTCCACAGGGCATGGTGCCGGGAGGGCGTGACATGCAGGAGGTCGACGAAATACGGGGCCGGGGTGGTTTCCTTGTCGCTGAGCGAGGCGAGATGAAACGTGCGCCCGTGAATAATCCCCAGCGCGATGATCTCGTCGCCTTCCACGAAGCGCTCCGCGATGAAACCGGCGCCCTTTCCGCGAATGGAGCCGGCGAAGCGCTGCAGCTCCCTGCGGCTGGTCACCATTCTCACCCCGGTCTTGGCATGACCGGTAACTGGTTTCACCACGAGGGGAAATCCGAGTCGCGCGGCCCCGGCTGCCCCCCTGGCGGACGTCTCGACCACCAGGTATTCCGGCGAGGGAATCCCCCCGGCCTGGAAAACCTCTTTCATCCGCTTCTTGACGATAAAATCGTCCATGCGCCTGCTGGGGAACATGGGGAAGCCGAGCATGTTTGCGATATAGCTTGCGGTCCGCACCGCCGGGCCGTAGGATTTCGAAAGCACCCCGCGTATGTCGCCGTACACCGAGATGTCCTCGAGATGGGTGAAAATCTCTGCAAAGTTTTCTATGGATTCCTGGATTTTCAGATCGCAATGGGTTGCCGCGAACGCCCTGGTGTCGCGGTCCACGCCGATCACCCTGAATCCAAGCGCGCGGGCCTCCCGGATGAGCGGCAGTTGGTTCTCCCCCATGCCAATGGAGATGAAGAGACGGGCGGGGGCGCGCCTCGTTCGTTTAAGGATCCTGGGAAGTTTAAATAGGGACATGGTGGCTTAGAATCAATAGACCATGGGATCGTAATTTATCAAGAACCTTTTACGGGTGTCTGATATTTCTATCGGCATATCGGGTCCCGCGGGCGAGGGGGGTACGGGAATTATTCGGGGTCCGTTGCGCGAAGGCCCATTATCTGCGCCAGCTTTTCCATAAGGTCCTCTATCTTGAAGGGCTTCGAGATGTAGTCGAAAAAGCCCTCGCGCATGAAGTGCTCCCTGTCGCCGGTCATCGCGTGCGCGGTGAGGGCGATGATGGGCGGCGTACGGTCGCCCAGGGTCTTCCGTATCTCGCGCGCGGCGGCGATCCCGTCCATTCCCGGAAGCTGCATGTCCATGAGGATGAGGTGAAAGTCCCGGTTCGCCGCGGTGAGGACGCCTTCCTCCCCGCTCACCGCGTACACCACATTGAGTCCCGTACGCTCGAATATCGAATGGTAGAGCTTGAGGATGGAGTCGTTGTCTTCTATAATAAGCACGTTTCCGCGGAGGGAGCCCGGTGCCGGCCCTGGTTTCCCCCTGCCCGCATGCGGCGCCGGAATTCCGGCCCCGCATTCCAGCGGAAACACGAGGTGGAACAGGCTTCCCCCTCCCTGCCTGCTTTCCAGGGTGATGCGCCCCCCGTGGAGCTCGGCGAGCTTGGACGAGATCGCCAGCCCCAGCCCGGTCCCCTGGGGTTTGCCCGAGTTAGCCTCGTAAGCCTGCTCGAACGGCAGGAATATCCGCTCCCGGTCCTGGGGCCTCACGCCCGGTCCCTGGTCCCAGACCGTTATGCGGATTTCCGCGCCGGTCTTCGCGGCGATGACGCCGATCTCCAATCCGTCGCCGGTGAACTTGATCGCGTTCGAGAGCAGGTTGGCGAATATCTGTTTGAGCCTTGCGGCGTCGCCCCGGATGATCGCGGTTTCGTCGCGCACCTCCGTGCGGACGGTAAGGCCCTTTTCGCGCGCCAGGGGCATGATCGACTGCACGCACCCGGCCAGCAGCTCACCTACCTGGACCGGGGCCATCTCGAGCTTGAGCTTTCCGGCCTCTACCCTGGAGATGTCAAGAATGTCGTTTACGGTGCCCAGCAGATTTTCCCCCGCGTTCCTGATATGCCCTATCCATTCCAGCTCTTCGTTCGACAGCGAATCCGTGCGCGTTTCCAGGAGCTGGCTGAATCCCAGGACCACGTTGAGCGGCGTCCGGATTTCGTGGCTCACGTTGGCGAGGAAGGTGCTCTTTGCGCGGTTCGCGCTCTCGGCGCGGTCGCGCGCGAGCTCCAGGTCCAGGGTTCTCTCCCGCACCTTGTACTCCAGGGCGTCTTTTAGCCCGGTGATCTCGCGGTTCACCGCTTCAAGGCTCGTGTTCTTCGATGAGAGCTCGCCGGAGAGAACCTCGACCTTCCTGAAGGCCCGCGAGAAGCGGCCCGCGATAAGCAGCGCCTGGGCGAGCATGAAGACGAGGAGGCCCGGGGCGAGCAGGTTCGTGGTGTCGATGAGCTTGCTCGCGTACGCGATGTCATTGACACCCGCGAAGATCATCGCGAGGCCGGGCCACAACACCAGGCGGGCGTCCGGGTTTCCGCGCCGCGATGAGAGGCAGACCGCGCACAGCGCGTAGCCGCAGAACGCGAGGATGTTGGCATAATACGGAAAAACCAGCCACGTGAAGAACACGGGAGGCGTAAAGAGAACGGCCGCCGCGAAGACGCCGAACACGATCCAAAGCGCGCGAATATATGCGCGCGGAAAGCGCCGGGGAAAGAGCGCGCCGAAGTACTCGGCGAAAAGCGGCACGGTCAGGCCGAACGTGAAATATTCGAGGGGCAGATAAACCTCGAACGGAAGCGCGGGCAGCAGGCTCAGGAGGTTCTTATGCCCCAGCACGAGCTCGCGCAGCGCGATATTCAGACAGATAAAACCGAAATATACCGGCGATCGTTCGCCCCGTGCCAGCGCGCTGATGATAAGGTGGTAGAGCCCGATGAGCAGGAGGGCGCCCGCCAGGACGGCCTCCGCGATGACATGCCTCGTATTGGTTTCACCCAGCCGCGCCGCCGGGCCGAACTCTATGGGGTGCCAGATCCCGCCCTTGCGGTAATGGAAGTTCGACACATGCAGGATAATTTCGAGCTCGGGCGAGGCGGGAACGTACAGGTACGTTCCCGGACGAAGGGAAGGCCGCTCCGCCTCCGCGGAATCCGCTACATCCCCCCTGCTCCCGATCCGCTCCCCGTTGACGAAGATGGTATACGCGGTCCCCATCTCCTTGAATTCGAAGGCCAGGGGCCCCCGGGATTCAGGGGGCAGGAGCACGGTCAGACGATAACTCGCGAAACCGGTTCCCCCGATCTCCCGTCCGTCAATCGCCAGCCCGTTCCAGTTGGAGGGGACGATTGCGAGGGCGTCCGGCCGCGGCGCGTTGTCCGAATGGCTCCTGCCGGGGCCGATGAATTTTTTCCAGAAAAATTCCCATTCACCGTCCAGGCGGACGGTGCGGTCAAGGGCGGGAAGCTCGGCGCGAAGGTCGATCACCCCGCCTCGGGCGGTTCGTTCTTCTGAGCTAAAGGGGGGAAGCCGGCAGGAAAGGGAAAAAAGCAGGAAGCACGCGAATAGTGCACGGTTCCACCTGCACAGGAACCTTCGAGGCGCCACGTTCGACAAGTATCCGTGATTGCACCCCGGCACTCCATATCGTTTCCCGTGTAGCAGGCCCATGTCCCCTGTCATCGCACGCCCATCGCCGGGGTGTCTCACGTCAATCGCGGCCTCGAACCGGCCTCGCAATGGGGAGCCCGGCATAATCGGCAAATCTTGCACCCTCGGCAGTTGCAGACACCAACGAAAAAATCGTATCACCGGCCGGCCCTGCATTCCAATTAATGTTTTCATGACTACAAATTTCCGTACCCGGCCGCCCCCTCATTACGGCTCGCGATCCCCGTGCAGGCCATGCCCGAATGATAGACCGGTTCCATTGTTGACATTACCTCCCGATTATGATAGGTTACTATTAGTCATAAATTTCCCATCATATAAAGATTCAGCGGCGAGAATGCCGGGCACGAAAGCCCGGCGCGGATAATATCGGTGCGCGTACATGGATACGCAGTCGTGGCCGCTTTCCTCCGCGCCATGGGCTCGCTTCCCCTTCACCGCGCACCGCACGCTGGGAACAGGGAGGTATTGTAATGGTCAAGGGTAACAGCGCACGCGCGTCATTCAAGTCGTTCATGCTCCGGAACATCCTCGCCACGGACGGGATCAGCTATTTCGTGATCATTCCCCTCGTGGTGGCGGCCTACCTGTCGAGCGTCACGCTCTCTCCGGAACAGGTCCGGGCGTTCATCTACACGGTGGGCGCGATCACGGCCGTCTTCGCGGCGCTCAACGCCCTGTGGTACCGCTACCTCTTTGCACCCTTTGCCTCCTATTGCGGGAAGTATGACCGTGGGGAGGTCATCGAGGATATACTGAAAATCAGGGTCAGGGAGCGTTTTTCGAGCTTCAACGTGCTCGCGGCGATCTGCATTACCGCACGGTGGCTTGCCGGCTTCCTCGCCGTGAGCGTGAGCGTCAACCTGATTTCGGGAATCAGTTTCGACCAGTTGCTGAACCTCTGGATCGCGGCCGCCGCGGTCATGACGTACTCGGTTATCGAGTACAATTTCGTCACCAAGGGACAGGTGAAGCGCTTTTCGGGACAGGATATTTTCCGTGGTCTCGAGACCGTGGTCTCCGACAGGACCAGGTCATTCCTGGGGTCAATAACCGGGCAGCTCGCCTTCGCGTCCGTCCTGGTGTGTTTTATCATTACGCTTATTCTCACGGCTACGGCAATCTCCGTGGCGCACCGCCTGCTCGAGCACGTGGCGCGCGAAGCCGCGGGCAGGGATATCGCCGCGGTGGGGGCGGAGATCACGGAGCATTCGGTGGAGCTTGCGCTCTGGCTCACGGGCATGGGCGTCTTCTGGCTGGGCGTGGGGGCGCTCATTCTCTATAAGAGCATGAAGGACAGGCTGGAGCCGCTCATCCATTACCGGAAGGATATCGTCATCCGCGCGAAGGGGGATTTCACGGGCGAGCCTTACTACTACCCGGGGGGCAACGAAATAGGGATGCTGGGATCCTCCACCAGGATTCTCACCGACAGGATCAGGGAGATCGTGAGCCGCATCATGGCGCTTTCGGGCGAGCTCGCCGCCTCGTCCGAGGAGATGTCGGGCGCATCGGGCACCTTTTCGGAAAGCGCCCAGAGGGAGGCGGCGAACGTGGAGGAAATAACCGCGTCCATGGAGGAGATGTCGGCGAGCATAGGGAACGTGGCGTCCAATACCGAGGATCTCTTCACGAGCCTCATCGACCTCATCGATAAAATGCAATCGCTCTCGCAGCACATAACGGGAATGGGCCATTCGGTGAACGAAACCTTCAAGGTCACCCAGGCGATCGCCGGGGACGTCAAGTCCGGGGAACAGTCACTGATGAAGATGAACGCGACCATGCAAAAGGTGGTGAAGAGCTCCGACGACATGATGAGCATCGTCAATATCATCAATGACATATCGGACCGCATAAACCTTCTTTCGCTCAACGCGTCCATCGAGGCGGCGCGCGCGGGTGACGCGGGACGGGGCTTCGCCGTGGTCGCGGAGCAGATATCCAAGCTCGCGGACCAGACGGCGCAGAGCATCGGGGAGATCACCTCGCTCATTACGATGAACAAGGGCGAGATTTCCGGCGGGCTAAAAGAGATGCTTGAAACGACCGCAAGCCTGGGAAAGATAATCGAGGGCGTAAACAGGATCGAAAACGGCATGGAGCAGATAAATCTCACCATGGATTCGCAGATCGACACCAACTCCGCGGTGCAGGAGAAGGTGTCGAACCTCCGTTTGAAATCCGAGAACATAAAGCTGTCCACGGGCGAACAGAAGATCGCCGTCTACGAGATCACGCAATCCATGACGAGCATCTACGATATCACGAACTCCTACGCCGCCGGCGCCGAACAGATCGCGGGCTCCTCCACCCAGGTCGCGCAGATGGCGGCGAACCTCAAGGAGTCGGTGGATTTCTTCAAGGTGTGAGCCGTAAATAATTGCAGGAGGCCATATGAAAATCATGCGCATGACGCTATGCGGTCTTGTGTCCGCGTTCATGCTATCATGTTCCGGGGACGCGGGCATGCTCACGGATCAGCACGGAAAGAAGATCGCGCCCATCGATCCCCCGGGAACGGAGCGTATGATCCAGAGGGAATATACGGCCGCGGTACCGCTCCTGGACGCGAAGGGTGCGCTCGCCGCGGCCGGCTGGTCGCGCAGGCCCCTGTTCGCGTTCGACCGCACGCGCGTTGCCGCGGAGGCGGAGCGGGTCAAGATATGGGAGCACTATACCTTCTATACCGACGACTATGCCGGCGCGGTCACGGTGTCCGACATCGGGACGCTCGGTTTCGGGAGCATGGAGCTTCTCGATTTGAAAAGCGGGAAGGTGATCGTTTCACTGATAGACATAGTCCGCCCGGGGGAGATCGTGTTCCCCGCGGACGCGTCGCGGGACCTGCATTTTAAAAAGGGAAAGAGTTTCGTGGATTTCGAGAAGAAGGCGGGGACGCGCCGCCTGGCGTTCCGCTTCGATAACGCGGATCCGGATCGGGATGTAACCTGCGAGCTTCTTCTGAAAGAGGCGTCGCCGGAGGCGCTGGCGATCGTGACGCCTTTCAACGACCCCGCGCTTTTCTTTTATGAATACAAGATGCCCTCGCTCTCCGTAAAAGGAAGCCTGGCGTACGGCGGGAAGGTGTACGATTTCCCCGCCGGGAAAAGCTTCGCGGTCCTGGACTGGGGCCGGGGAGCCTGGCCGCGCGACAACCGATGGCTCTGGGCCGCGGGCGCGTGCTACGTGAACGGCGAGCTCATGAGCGTTAACCTGGGGTACGGGTTTGGCGAAAAAGCGCCCGCGACCGAGAACGGCATCGTCTACCGAGGGAGAGTGCACAAGCTGGACAAGGTGCGCTGGAACTACGACGTCGCGAACTACAGGGCGCCCTGGAGTTTCACCGCTAACGACGGGCGCCTCGAAATGAAGTTCACGCCGGAATTTCTCCTGCATTCCGATCTGAAGCTGGGCGAGATGCTCGGTTTTCTCTCGCAACTCTGGAGCAATTTCTCGATCGGGGAGATCATGCACCTGCTTTCAACTAAGGCCTACCTCAACAAGGTTTTCGGTCATTACACGGGCTTTCTCGTGCTCGATGACGGGACGAAAATCGCGATCGAAAAAATGCCGGGTTTCGCGGAACAGATGTACCAGGTGTGGTGAAGGGCGGCGCCTGATCGGAATTGTGGGGATGCGCCGGCGGTAACGCGTGTAGAGACGCGATTAATCGCGTCTCTACACGCGTTACCGCCGATTCCACAGGTACGGTGCGTTTTGCCCGGGAATTATCATAATATTTTTTTCTTGCAATTATTGCATGCAATAACATATATAGCCTGACAGGTGAATGCATGCTCTTCGAACCTTACCAGCTTCAATCGAAACGGGTCCCCAACAGGATATGGGCGCAGTCCATGGAGATCAACAGCGCGGACGCGCGCGGCGGGGTGACGCCGCGCGTCGTCGAGCGCTACGCGGCACTTGCCGACGGGGGATGGGGAGCGGTCTCGGTCGAGGCGATTTCCGTGACGGGCGAATCCCTCGCGCGAAGCCGGGGCCTGGTGCTCGACCGGAAAAACCTGGACGGCTTCAAGCGACTCGTGGAGGCGTTTCGCGCGAAAAGCGAATCGGCGCTATTGATCTTCCAGCTCTCCCATTCCGGGAGGCAGAGCGGGGCATTCTCCCGCCGCGTGAAGGCCTTCGGGGCGGAGGATGACGGCATACCCGTACTCGGCGAGGCGGACCTCCGCCGGATCGAGGAAGAATTCATCGACGCGGCGCGTCTCGCCCGCGAGGCCGGGGCCGACGGCGTCGACATCAAGGCCTGCCACGGCTACCTCCTGGGCGAGTTTCTGCGCCCGTCCAACGACAGGGACGACACTTACGGGGGGACCAGGGAAAACAGGGCCCGGTTGATCACGAACGTGATCGGCGGCGTGTCCGGGGAAATGCCCGGCTTTATCGCGGGCAGCCGCGTCTCACTATACGAGGGGATACGTGGGGGATGCGGAACGGCCGCGGCGGATGAGGTGGTTGAGGACCTGGACGACATGACGGGGATCATTTCCCTCATGGTGAAGGCCGGGGCCTCGTTCATCAACGTGTCCGCGGGGATACCCGCGGTGACCCCGCACATCACCCGCCCGGTCAAGGCAAATTCGTTCTTCCTGTATTACCATTTCCGTTATGCGAAACTTATCAGGGACCGGTTTCCCGGGGTCGCCGTCGTCGGATCGGCCTATTCGGCGGGCGGGGAGCGCTCGCTGGACTGGGCCGGGGAAAATATCCGGAAGGGATACGCGGATTTCGCGGGGTTCGGCAGGCAGACCCTTGCCGATCCGCGCTTCCCGGCGAAGGCCCTTGATGCGCCCGATTCGATACGCTTCTGCACCCTGTGCGGCGGGTGTTCGACCCTGCTGAAAAACCAGCAGGAGGTGTACTGCTCGTTCTATGAAAAAAAATGAGGTTTCGACGCTGGACGATATCGCGCGGGAATGCAAGGTGTCCGCGAGCACCGTCTCGCGCGTATTGAACAACGAACAGGGCATCTCGCGGGATACGCGCGACAGGGTGCTCGCCTGCGCGCACAGGAATCGGTTCACTCTCCAGCGGCGCAGGAAGCCGGTCACGCGAAGCCTCATCGAGCTGCTCATAGTCGTTCCGGACGGCGTCGAGGTCGCGCATAACCCCTTCTACGAAGTGGGCGAGCTCATCAACGCGATCGGGGACGCGTTCGACGCGGTGAAGAAGCGCATCGAGATCACCACGTACTCGGCGATGGAGGAGGCGATGGGCGGCGATTCGTTGAAAGTCGACGGCGTCATCTGCGCCTTCGGCGATATCAGCGCAGCGGCAAAAGGGGTCCTCCGGGCGCGCGGCGTCCCCTACGTGTTTCTGAACCGCACGTTCCCCGATGAAAATTACATCTCCTGCAACCATTTCCACGGCATGCTCACCCTGGGGACGCACCTGTACGACAGCGGCTGCCGGAGCATCGGCTACCTGGGCTGCGAAACGATCCCCGTTAACCGCGACCGGTTCCGCGGCTATTGCGTCGCGGTGGCCGAACACACGCAGTCGTTCGAGGGCATCACGCAACTGGGCCTCGCGTCCATAGACGAGGTAAGCCCGGCGGTCGCGCAGTTCTTCGTCGAGCGTGAGTGCGACGCCGTGATGTGCTTCAACGATAATTTCGCGATCAGGCTTATCGGCGAATTCAGGAAGCTTGGGATCCAGGTGCCGGGCGGGATCGCGGTCACGGGCTTCGACGATTCGCCCCTGCGCAGGGTCTTCAAGCCCAGCCTCACCACGATCAGCCTCTCGACCTACGAGATGGGATTTTTCGCGGCGCGCTGGATACTGGACAACATCTACCGGAAGGAAACGAGGCGGCTGCGCCTGGAGGTGGACGGCGTGTTCATCGAGGGAGAAACGGTGCCGAAAAAAACATCGGGGGCGGGCGATGTCCGCGGAAAAAAATAATTTCACGGCCGTCGTCACCGGCGGGACGTCGGGCATTGGGCTCGCGATCGCGGTTGCGCTCGCGGGCGAGGGGTACTCGGTCGTCATCAATGGAAGAAGGACGCGGGCCAACGCGGAAAAGGCGATCGCGGAGATCGAGCGCGCGGCGGGACGCGCCGGCGCGTGCCGTTATGTGCAAGGAGATATCGCCCTCCCCGCGACGCGTGAGGCGATCGCGAAGGAGGCCGGGAGGGGTCCGGGCGCGCTCAGGGTCCTGGTAAACAACGCCGGGATGGGCGCGCGGGAACGCAAGGACATGCTGCTCCTCACGGAAGAGGCGTTGCAGGAAATCCTTTCGGTGAACCTCGTGGCCCCGTTCATGCTGACGACGAGGCTCGTGCCGCTCCTTTCCGCGTGCGCGGACGGCGCCTTCATCATCAATATCTCTTCGATATCCGCCTACGCGGTTTCCACCGAGCGGGCCGACTACTGTATCTCGAAGGCGGGAATGTCCATGATGACGGGGCTCTTCGCCGCGCGCCTCGCATCGATGAATATCGGGGTATTCGAGATTCGACCGGGGATAATCCGCACCCCCATGACGGAGGGCGTCATTGAAAAATACGACGAGCTGATTCGCGGGGGACTGCTCCCCGTCGCGCGGATTGGGGAGCCCGGCGACGTCGCGAAGGCGGCGCTCGGGATCGTGAAGGGATATTACCCGTACGCGACGGGCGCGGTGCTCGATATCGACGGCGGCTTTCACATACGGAGATTATAAGAATGAAGCGGTCCGATATCGCAATTCGCGGAATGCGCGTTCCGGTCATCCAGGTGGCCGTCGTCATCGCGGGCTCGGGCGCGGCCTCGCTGAACGCCGCCGTGCACTGCCGCAGGCTGGGGATCGACGACGTCCTCGTGGTGACCGATACGCTGGGCGGCGGCGTGTCGGCTAACGCGGGCTCCGACAAGCAGACCTACTACCGGCTCAATCCCGGCGCCGTTCCCGATGGCGCGCTCGAAATGGCGCGCGACTTGTATAGCGGCGGATGCATGCACGGGGACATCGCCCTCGCGGAGGCCGCGCTCTCGGAAAGGGAATTCTATCACCTGGTGGAGCTCGGGGTTCCGTTTCCGTGCAGCCGTTTCGGCGAATACGCGGGCTTCCGGACCGATCACGACGAGCGCGGGCGCGGCACCTCGGCCGGTCCCGGGACCTCTATGCAGATGTTTGAAAAGCTCCTGGCCGAGACCAGGCTCCTGGGTGTGCCGGTCATGGACGGGCTTCGCGTGATCGATATCGTGACCGCGGGCGCGGACGAAAAAAAATTCGCGGGGCTTCTGGCCCTGGATACGGGCGCCCTCCACGGCGGCGCATACGGGCTTACGATAATCCTCGCGGACTACTGCGTCTGCGGCACCGGGGGGCCGGGAGCGTTGTACCGGGATTCGGTGTACCCGGCCTCGCAGCGCGGGGCCCTTGGCGCGGCCCTCGCGGCGGGCGCGGCGGCGCAGAACCTCACGGAGTCGCAGTTCGGCATTGCCGCCGTGAAGATTCGGTGGAACCTGTCAGGAAGCTACCAGCAGGTCCTTCCCCGGTACGTCTCATCGAACCGGGACGGGTCCGGCCCGGTCGAGTTCCTGAACGAATATTTCGCACACTCGCGCGAATTGCTCACGGCCCAGTTCCTGAAGGGATACGAGTGGCCCTTCGACGTGCGGAAAACCGGCGCCGGCGGTTCGTCCCTGGTCGACATGGCCGTCCACCACGAGCGCGAGGCGAAGGGCAGGCGCGTGTTCATGGATTACTCAGCCAATCCCTCGTTTAACGGCCGCGCGTTGTCGCCCGACGAGGCGGGGGATATCGTGCGGGACTATCTCTCCAATTCCGGGGCAACGGCCGCGCTTCCCTGGGAGCGCCTGCGCAAGATGAATCCCCCGGCCTTCGACCTGCTCGCGGCCAGGGGAATCGATCCCCGGCGCGACCCGGTCGAGATCGCGGTGTGCCACCAGCACATGAACGGGGGACTCAGGGGAAGCGCGTGGTGGGAATCGAGCATTGGAAATTTATTTCCTGTGGGCGAGTGCAACGGGAGCCACGGCGTCTACCGCCCCGGGGGCAGCGCCCTCAACTCCGGCCAGGTGGGATCGCTGCGCGCAGCGGGGTGTGTCGCCCACCGGATGAAAAAAGGCGGGGGCGGGGGGTCCGATATCGCCATGGACGCATCGGTGCGGGCCGCGTCCGGAAGACTCGAGTACATCGAGACGCTCCTAAATAAGCCGGTCAAATGCGATCTCCTCGCGCAGAGACGCGCGATCAGGGAACGGGTCTCGGGGAGCCTGGGGATCGCGCGGAACCTGGGGCGGCTCGAGGCCGCGCTCGTGGAAAACGCGGCGATGCGCGCGGGGCTCGGGGAACAGGGCATTGCCGCGCGCGAAGAGATCCCCGGGCGCATGCTGAACGAGGACCTGCTCGTTACGGAAAAGGCGTTTCTGATTTCGAATATCGAGATGCTGCGTATGCTTCGCGGGGGCCGGGGCTCATTTATAACCGAAGATATCGGCGCATTCCTTCGCGAATTGCACGAGAGCATTTCATCGGGGAAGCCCCGTCCAGCCGCGCGCACCGATTTCTCGCTAAACGGGAAGATACTGGAAATGAGCTTCGACGAATCGATGGAGCCCGATCTTCGATGGGTGGACGTACGGGAGATTCCCGAAAGCGATCCCTGGTTCGAGCGCGTATGGGCCGACTACCGGGAGGGGAAAATCTATGAATAGTAAGCCTTTCAAATACCCCCCGGCCCCCCTTTGGGAAAGGATAAAGGGGGGTGATGGCGCGAAATGTCCGTCGAGGCAAAGCGAACGCATCCTATCATCCTGAAGGTGGAATTGTGAAAAATGTATTCCTGTTGTCAAAGGGTTTTATTCATCCCAGCCTTCTTGGGCGGCACTATCTCCGGCGGTGTATAGCGGAGCTTTCCGGAATCGTAGTGCGCGAGACTAGCAGCATCGAATCGCTGGCGCGTCTCCGTTATCCGGAATACGCGGCGCTGGTCATGTACCTGCACCGGCAGGTAATTAGCCGGGGGGCGCTCGATGCGCTGGACGGGTTCGTCAGGTCGGGCGGCGGGCTGCTCGCGGTGCATTCGGCATCGGCATCGTTCAAGAAGGAATCCCGCTTTTTCGACATACTGGGCGGGAGGTTCGTGCGGCACGACCGCGTGCATGAATTCACCGTGAGCGCATCTGTGCAGGACCCCGGGATATTCACCGGGATTCCGTCCTTCACGATAAGGGACGAGCTTTACCTGCATGAATACGATCCGGGCGTGACCGTTCACTTCACCGCGGACCATGAGGGACGCGCGGAGCCTGTCGCCTGGACCCGCGCGCACGGGCAGGGGAGGGTGTGTTACATTTCCCTGGGGCATCGCGCGCCCGCGATTAAAAACCCGCATGTCCTCGAAATGCTCCGGCAGGGAATGCGATGGGTCGCCGGGGAGGAAGGGGGGGACAAAGGATGAAAAATTCGATCAGGGTCGGGCTCGCGGGATGCGGCGATATCTCGCACTTCATCGCGATGCTGGCGCGGCTTAATCCCCGGATCACCTTCGCCGCCTGCGCGGCCCCCGGCGAGGGACACGCGTCGTCCTTCGCCCGCAGACACGGCATCAGGCGAAGCTTTCTGGACTACCGTGAGATGATCGCGGAAACGCCGCTCGACGCGGTGTACCTCGCGGTTCCCCACGACCTGCACGGTCCCATGATGCTCGACGCGCTGGAGCGTGGGCTGCACGTGCTTTGCGAAAAGCCGGTCGCCCGCACGCTCGACGAGGCCCTGGGGGTATCCGCGCGCGCGCGGCATACCGGGTTGAAGGTCGGTGTGAACTACCAGTACCGGTACGATTACGGGTGCCACGCGCTTGCAGGGGCCGGGCGTATCGGCGCCCTGGGAGAGCTTTATCACGGGCGCTGTAACCTGGCATGGCACCGGGACGAGAAATATTTTTCCGGCGGGACGTGGCGGGCGTCGCTCGCCGCATCCGGCGGAGGAACCCTTCTCATTCACGCCAGCCACATTCTCGACATCCTCCTGTGGTCTTTCCCCTCCAGGCCGGTGCGCGTCCAGGCGATGATCGCGCGCCGCAGGTTCGCCGACGTGGAGGTCGAGGACCTCGCCATGGGCGCGATCGAGTTGACGAACGGGAGCCTTGTACAGGTTTCAAGCTCCATGATCGCGGTCCCCGAGCAGCCGGTGAGCATCGAGCTTTACGGCAGCAAGGGAACCGGTCTCTACTCCGGAACCGACTATACGTCGCGCCTGGAGTTCAGGGGCGCGAGAGTCAAGAGAAAGAAACCCCCGGTCAGGGGAATTCATCCCCTCTCACGGAGCCTGGAGGCCTTCCGGCAATGGATTACGGGCGGTGCCGCGTACCTTACCCCCATAGAAGAATCGCTCCCGGTGCTTGCGGTGATCGAGGCGATGTACCGTTCGGCGAGGACGGGGAACAAAGAACCGGTAGACGACCGGTACCTGGAATTCCTGCGGGAATCCGGATGATACGCGGAACGGGCGCATCGTGTACGGGAAAATCCTGAAAGGAGTATTCTGAAAATACCGGAGGTCGGGACATGGCGGCGGAGAAAACGGAAAAGCTGAGTCTGTTTACAAAGATCGGGTTCGGGATGGGCGATATTTATGGGGGCGGTTCCATGGTCTTCGTAGGCATCTACTATCTCTTCTTCCTGACCGACGTGGTCAGGCTCTCCCCGGCGCTCGCGGGGCTCGTGGTGCTCATCGCGAAGATATGGGACGCGGTGAACGATCCCCTCATGGGATTCATCACCGACAGGACGCGCTCGCGCTTCGGACGCCGGAGGCCCTACCTGCTGGCGGGCGTCGTGTTCATCTTCGTCTCTTACGTGATACTCTGGTATCCCATAGACGTCGAAAGCGTCACGGCGCGCTTCGCGTTCGCGCTGTTCGGCTATTTCTTCTTCGACGCGGTCCTCACCATGGTGATGATTCCCTACAACGCCCTTGCCTCGGAGCTTACGCTCAATTACGGGGAGCGCACCTCGCTGGTATCGGTCCGGATGTTCTTTTCCATGTTCTCCTCGATCGTGTGCGCCGTCGTCCCCATGGAGATCATCAAAGCGGTCCCCGACGTGAGGCTGGGCCACATGGTGATGGGGGTCACGTTCGGGTTGCTCTTCGCGTTGCCCTATTTAGTGACGTTTTTCACGACGCGGGAACGCAGCGATTTCCAGAAGGAGGTGCCGGCTTTCAGTTTCAGGGAAATGTACATCACCCCGTTCAAGATCAGGTCGTTCGTGCTGGTGCTGCTCATGTACCTGTTCAGTTTCCTTTCCATGGACATCGTCATGAGTATCGTCATCTATTTCATGACCTATTATATCGGGAGGGGCGAGGAGACGAATTACGTGTTCGGGGCGCTCCTGGTAATGCAGATGCTCATGATACCGTTCTTTTATTACCTGAGCAAGAGGACGAGCAAGAAGACCGCGTTCGTCGCGGCGCTCTCGGTCTGGATCGGGGTGATGCTGTTCAGCTTCGCCATGACGCCGGATCTCCACCGGGCGATCATCTATATTTTCGCCGCCCTGATCGGGGCTTCGACCAGCGGCGTGGTGGTGATGATTTACTCGATTTTCCCGGACGTGCCGGACGTAGACGAGCTCGTGAGCGGCGCACGCCGGGAAGGGACCTACATGGGGCTGTTCGTGTTCATGCGAAAATTTTCTTCGGCCTTCGCCATATTGCTCATTTCGCAGGCAATCTCCCTCGCGGGATACCTGCCGCCCGAAAGCACAATGGTGGAGGGCGTGATGAAAACGGTGAACCAGGTACAGTCCGCCCAGTTCATCATGGTGCTGCGCGTCATATTCGCCGTGGCCCCGGTGGTGCTGCTGCTGGCGTGCCTGTATTTCGCGATGCACTACGAGCTTTCCCCCGAGGTGCACGATCGGTTGAAAAAGTTTCTCATGGTGCGCCGGAGCGGTGAAGGCAGGGCGACGGAGCTTGCCGGCGAAGAGGCGGAGCTCAGAAAGCTCCTGGTGTGAAGGAAGGAGGCTGAGGGGATTTTTCGAGGTGATACCGTGAAGCACAAGAACCAAACAGCGGAAAAAGACTACAACCAGGAATTCTTTGAAACAAAGAGCGTCACCGATTTCGCCTTAAAGGCTTACGGAAAGCCGCCCGCGAATTACCCCGCGAAAAAACGCGCGGACGAGTACGCGCCGTTTCCGTTTGCGAAAGACTACGGGGATCGGCGGGAGGCATTCTTTCGTCATTGCCTGGCCAACCCGGCCGGGACGGGAATCAAGGGGTATTACTATGAGCTCGTGCGGCTCTATAAGAACAAGGGCCCCGTCCACGAGGGGGCGCTGCGCAGCGCGCTTGACTATATCGACGCGCGCTATGACTGTGCGGATTTCGTCATGCTGGGCATCATGCGCCTGCTGTACCAGTTCCCGGGAACGCGGCGTATCGGCGCGGCGCTCATGGGGCGCGCGGAGCGTACGATACTCGAATTCAAGTACTGGCCCGACGAGCCCGGCATCGATTCGATGTGCACGTGGACGGAAAACCACCAGATAATGTTTTCCGCGAACGAGTACCTCGCGGGACAGCGCTTTCCCGACCGCGTCTTCGAGAACTCGGGCATGACCGGCATAGAGAAGATGCAGAAGGCCCGGACGCGCATCATGAAATGGCTGGAGCTTCGTTATGCGACAGGCTTCAGCGAATGGCTTTCTCACGTCTATTACGACGAGGACATCACGGCGCTCGTGAACCTCGCGGATTTCTGCGCCGATACGCTGATCGCGCATCGCGCCCGGATAGTGCTCGACCTCATGGTTCTCGACATGGCCCTGGGTAGCTTCAAGGGGGTGTTCGGCTCCACGCACGGGAGGAGCTACGCGAAGGAAAAGCGCAACGCCCTGTCGGAATCGACCACCGACACGGAGAAGCTCCTGTTCGGCACGGGCATATTTTCGGGGGCCGATAATATGAGCGCCGTCACGCTCGCGCTGAGCGAACGATACAGGCTGCCGCGCGTTATCTGCGAGATCGCCGGGCATCTCCCGGCCGGGGGTATGGAAAACCGCCAGAGGATGGGGATTAAGCTCCGTGAATCGAAGCGCTGGGGCCTGGACCCGAAGCGCCCCGATGACGCGATGATACTGCTGAGCCTGGAGGCCTACACGCATCCCCGAACGATCAACGCCGTGATGGACCTGTTCGACCGCTACCGCTGGTGGCGGAATAATTTTTTCAGAATGTTCGCGTCGAAGAAGTCGCTGTTAAAAGCGATGCGCGCAACGCGGCTCCTGCCGCTCCTCGCGACAATAATGGAGAAGGACATCACCCGGAACACCCGTGAAGAGGTGAATACATACACGTTCAAGACGCCGGACTACATGTTAAGCTGCGCGCAGGACTACCGGAAGGGCTACGGTGGGGACCAGCAGCATATCTGGCAGGCGACGCTCTCGCCCACGGCCGTGTGCTTCACGACGCATCCCGGCCACCATGAAAACACCTCCGGGGGTTACTGGGTGGGCTCGGGGACCCTGCCGCGCGCGGTACAGCACAGGAACGTCCTCATCGCATGCTACAGGGCGTCCAGGATGCCCGGGCTGTACATGACCAACAGGCTCTTCTTCACCCACGCGTGGTTCCCGCGTAGGGAATTCGATGAGGTCCGTGAAGAGGGCGGCTGGGTGTTCGGCCGGAAGGGCGACGGATTCATCGCGCTCTTTTCGCGTAACGGCTACGCGTGGCAGGAAACCGGGGAGGACGCGGGAAACGAGATGATCGCCCCCGGAAGAAAGAACATATGGATCTGCGAGATGGGAAGGCGCGCGGACGACGGCCCGTTCGATGAATTCGTGAAGCGAATCGGCGCAGCCCGATTGTCGTTCAGGGGGAGCCGCGTGGCCTACGATTCCCCCTCACTCGGGGAAATGCGTTTCGGCTGGTCGGGGCCGCTGCGGGTGAACGGCGCGATCACGGGCGTCCACGGGTACGCGAGGTTTGAAAATCCCTACGCACGTGTGCCGTTCCCCCCGGGAGAGATACGCCTTGCCCTGGGAAAGCATTCCCTGGTGCTCGACTTCGAGAGGGGAAGGCGTGAGGCGAGCGGGTACGTCTGAATCACGCGCTTATGACGCCCGCCTGTATCGATCCGTCGACCGTGCCGCGCTCCATCACGCGGCGTCCGTTGATGTACACGGCCTCGATCCCCGAGGGGACCTTGCTCGTCTCGGTGATGGTGTTGTTGTCTTTCACCGCGTTCCAGTCGAAGACGGTAATATCGGCGGCCAACCCTTCTTTAAGGAGGCCCCGATCTTTCAAGCCGAACCGGTCGACCGAGGCGCCGCTCATCTTGTAAATCGCCTCTTCGAGCGTGAGGAGCTTTTTGTCGCGCGCGTACTGGAGGAAGAGCGGGAAGGCGCCCGTGCTCGCGGGATTCTGCACGCCCTTCAGGGTGGGCAGCGCGTCGGTCATGAAGAGCGACGCCTTGTGCCGCATGAGCGCCTCGACGATCTCCATGTTCGTGTAGCGGTGGTTGAGCACCTCCGCGAGGCCTCCGCTCCTGTGCGCGATGTCCATGGTGCTGTCGAACCAGTCCATGCCCCGCGCCTTCGCGATCTCACCCAGGAACATGCCGTTGTATTTGTTGAGCTCCTCGTGGTTGGCGTAGGTGATCTGGATGTCGTCGTAGCCGAACCCCAGGAATGTCTGGATGGAACCGAGCTCGCTCTTGAGCTTCCCGAGCATCTCCTTGTCGGCGTACGCGCCCGGCACCTTCGCGAGGAACCACGGGGGAAGGACGACGTTGATGTGCGACTGGCCGCAGTGGTACGGGTAGGTGTCAAGCTTCACGTCCACGCCCTGCTTTATCGCCTCGTCGATGTGCTCCAGCGCGTCGCCATAGTTCTTGAAGCTCTGTTTCCCCACAAAGATGAGGTGCGAAAGCTGGAGTCGCACGCCCGTCTCGCGCGCAACGTCCAGCATCTCGTCGATCGCGAGGATATTGTGCGGCGTGTAGCCCTGGAACGGGGTGAACTTGTCGATGAGGATCTTCGCGACGCTCATGGGGTAGCCGGGAGAGAGGGCCGAGTACGCCCGCATGTGGACGGCGAGCACCTTGTTCTTTTTCTTCACGAGCTTCGCGATCTCGATGAGCTCGGCCTTATCGGCGAATATTCCGGGCTCGTACTGGAGCCCCAGCGAGACGCCCAGCGCCCCCTGGTCCATGCCCTCCTCGAGGAGCGCGAGCATCTCCTTCATCTCCTCGGGCTTGAGCGGCGAGGCGTCGAACCCGCGGATAGTGGTACGCGTCGTGCCGTGGCCCACGTAGCTCGCGAGGTTATGCGACAGGCCGGTCCGCCTGAGCGCCGTAAAATACTCGTCCATGGTGGACCAGGTGATCGGGTAATATTCCTTCGACCTGGTGCCGATGCGCTCCATATGGGCGCTGCCCTTCTTGTAGCCGCCGGGACCGAATCCGCAATTCCCCCCGATGAAGGTGGTGATGCCCTGCGCCGTGAAGCGGCTTTTCAGGCCTTCGCCGTTCACGTAGGGCAGGTACATATCCATGTGGGAATGGGCGTCGATAAAACCGGGGGAGATCACCTTCCCCGAACAATCGACGGCGGTTCCCTCGAAGCGCGCCTCTTCTCCCTCACGGAATATTTTAGCGATCTTTCCTTCTTTTATAAGGAGGCTGCCGGGAAATCCCTTGCCGCCGGTTCCGTCCACGATGAGGCCGTTCTTCAATAATACGCCGCCGGTACTATCGGTCCGCGCCGCCGCCTTGACCGTCGTCTGGGCCGCGCCGGTCCCCGCTTCGCTGCCGGGCGCGATCGCCCGCATCACCGCGCTTACGACCGGAATCGCCGCGAACGCCGCGAGCCCCCTGCCCATCAATCCCAGGACCCCGCGCCGGGTGACGCCCGTGGTCTGCTCGTCGAATACATTCTTCATAACATCCTCCATTCGGAACAACATGCATGGTGTCGGTGCCGGTCAATTTACAGGTCCCTCGCGGGGGCCTGTTGCCGGTGTGAAGCGGTCCTATTCCTTTCCCTGAAGCCGCGTCATGTCAACGAGTTTGCGTCGTGACATGGACGCGATTTTCGGGATAATCATGCTTATATGGTAGTACTCTCCAGTTTACCCCGGCGCCGAAACATATCAATAGAAATCGCTTTATTGAATCGATAATAGTCATCCGGATTTAATGATGCTCGAGGCATCGTCACCGGATATACCCGTTCTCCCTGAACCAGTTCAACGCCTTCCCTATGGCTACCCTGGCCGGCGTCTGGGGCAGGCCCAGCTCCTTCACCGCCTTGGAGCTGTCATACCATTCCTGCAGCTTGCCGATTTTCACCTCGGAGGCGGTGACGACGGGCGGTTTCCCGGTGATGAACGCGCCCAGTTCAAATACGTATCCGAGCGCGACGGCCGCGTGATAGGGTATCTTTATGCGCGGCGGTTTTACGCCCGCGATCTCCGCGATCAGCCTGAAATAGCCCGAAACGGTCAGGTTCTCGTTACCTAACAGGTAGCTTTCGCCGACCCGGCCCTTCTTCGCGGCGAGCACATGGCCCCGCGCGACGTCCTCGACGTCGATGATATTCGTTCCCCCTTCGATGTATCCGGGCATGTTCCCGGTGGCCACGTCGATGATCATCCGTCCCGACGGCGTCGGCTTGATGTCGCGCACGCCGATCACCAGGGTGGGGTGGACGATGACGATGGGAAGCCCCTGGGGGATGAATTTTCTCGCCTCGACCTCGGCGAGATACTTGGACATGGAATAGTGGTCGCCGGTCTTCCAGTGATTGAACTGCGCGGTCTCGTCGACCGGTATGAGGCCGTGGGCGCCCAGCGTGTTGTTGGTGCTGGTGTAGACGACCTTCCCGACACCGGCGTCCAGCGCCGCCTTCATGGAGGTTTTGGTGCCTTCCACGTTCACCTCGTAGGGCAGTTTCCTGTCGGGCGTCCAGTGGGAAAAATGCGCGGCGGTATAATACAGCGTATCGCAGCCCTTGAGGGCGGCCCTCATGGAGTCCCCGTCGCGTATGTCCCCATAGGCCTTCTCCACGTCGAGACCGTCGATGTTGCGCGTATCGCTGGTCTTTCGGATGAAGACCTTGACTTCCTGCCCGTCCTTTAAAAGCTCCCTCACGATCGACGAGCCCATGAATCCCGTGGAACCGGTTACCAGCTTTTTCATGATTGGCAATCCCCCCAGGTTAACATTTTTTCAATGCCGTTCCGCGGAATCGTGTCATGCATCGAGCACGGGGAGGGTCTCCATGGCCTTCACCGTCTCGTCGAAGCCCTGCACCCCTGCGTCGCTTCCCAGGCCCGTGGCCACGAGGGCCGATACGGCCGTACCGAACCGGCACGCCTTTTCCAGGTCGAAGCCCCGGGCCAGTCCCGCGATGAAGCCCGCGCAGTAGGAATCCCCGCAGCCGGTGGTGTCCACCACGGCGACCGAGAATGCCGGAATCCTGGTGAGGCCCGACCGGGTCGCGAGGAGCGAGCCTTTCGCGCCCCACTTGAATATGCACGCCTCCGGGCCCAGGTCCAGGTAAAACTTCGCCGTGTCTTCGGGCGTCACGGTCCCCGCGATTTCCGCGGCCTCGTCCATGCTCGGCATGAAGTACTTCACGTGGGGAAGGACGAGCTTCAGGGCGTCCAGCGTCTGGGGCCCGGGGGCTATGAAGTCGCATGTGACGACCGCACCGTTTGAATTGGCCTGCTTGAGTATATCAGCGCCCGCGCCGCCGTCCAGGTTCAGCATGGTTCCCACGCCGCCCCAGTGAACGAAGCGGCTGTGCACGATGTGCTCCCGGGTTTTGTCGTCGATTTCGAGAAGGATGGTCGCACCGATAGCGTGGAAGTTGGGGCGGTCGCCTTTGCTGTTTACCGCGAGCATGGTCGCGGCCGTCGGGAGCTCGGCGCGGCGCTGCATGTACGCGGTATCGACCCCCTGCTTCTTCAGCATGCCCAGGAGGTAGTCGCCCATGTCATCGGTACCGATCGCCCCCACGAGCGTCGTCTTGAGGCCGAGCTTCGCCGCGATCACCGCGGGACCTGCCGCGGTGCCGGCCGGCGTCGTCCGTATCTGCTCGATAATGGATGTCTTATTGCCCTGGGGAATGGAATCGATGTGGCGGCCGAGAATGTCCAGGATCGTGAGGCCTACGCATACGCAGTCGGTTCCTTGGATCATGTGAGCCTCCTCTGATGAAGGCATCTCATCACCGGCAAACAATTATGTCCAATCAATAACAGATCGAACAGAGTTTGAGAAGGGAAGGCCGGGAGAGGCGAACTTTATTGACTTTTGGTAAACTCCCTGTACGATGTGCGCAATCGCCGGGAGTAGCTTTGCCGGCAGGGGCGCGAGGGCAATTTTCGCCTCTAAGGAACGCGTCGCGCCTGAATACCACACGGGAGGGTCGCAATGAACGTCGTCATCCGTTTTCTGCTTCCGCTTTTCATCCTGTCGTACGCGGGGTGCGCATCCTTTAACGATCCCGTCATGAAAATGCCCCTTAAAAACGGGACCGGCACCTACGATGTAAGCTATAAACATATCATCGCCTCCGGCTATTGGGAATGCTACCAGGTCAACTTCGAGATGGCCTCCGACCTCTTCTTCGCGAGCTACAAGACGTTTACCATCAGGAAGAACCTTTACGACCGGGAGGCCATAGTCGACGCAAAGGGTACGAAGGTCCTTTCGCAGGAGATGCTCTCGTTCTACCATAATAAGATCTATGATGTCGCCCCCGCCGTCGTCCTCTTCGTAGACGGCAGGCCCTTTACGCTCGCCTATTACAGCGGGTCTTCCAAGACGGTGTCCAGGGTCGGCGGAGGAACCGCTTCCGCGTTTAGCGTCATGACCTACGTGCTTTCACGGGACGTGATCGCCGCGATGAAAACGATGACGAGCCTGACGTTCCAGTTCGGGACCGACAAGATCGACCTTGACGCAAACCTGATCGCCGCCACCCGGAGCTTTTGCATCGACACCGACGGCATGGATTTCAAGACCTTCGCGGGAAAGGTCGCGGCGTCGAAGCTGTAAAGTCCCCTAAGGCTTCGCCAACTCCCCTTTAAGTAAAGGGGAGCCCTACGGGGATGCCGGTGGGAAAATCAGGCAATCATGATCGAATTCGTCACCGACAGGGAAATCTACACGAAGGTAATTCTCCAGGAGATTCCGCGTGCGCGGAAGTACGTCTGGATCGCGACGTCCGATCTTAAAGACATGTACGTGGAGAAGGGGAGGAAGGCCATCCCCTTTCTTGAGATACTGTCCGACCTCATTGCGCGAAATATATCGGTCCGGCTCATCCACGCGAAGGAGCCGGGGGCGAACTTCCGGCGGGACTTCGACCGGTATCCCAATCTTATCAGCGGCGGCGGGCTGGAGCGGGTGCTGTGCCCGCGCGCGCATTTCAAGGCCGTGATTATCGACGGCCGATTCGCCTACACGGGCAGCGCCAACGTCACCGGCGCCGGGATGGGGGCGAAGGCCGTGACCCGGCGAAACTTCGAGAACGGGATCGTCACCGACGACAGGAAACTGATCGGTCAGATCGCGGGCCAGTTCGACGCGATCTGGATGGGGGCGCGCTGCGCGGAGTGCAGGAGGAAGGAGTTTTGCGCGGATTCACCCTTTGCTTAAAGGCAAATCCTCTCTGCCTCCGAGCCGGCTAAAGGCGCGACATCGTGTCGCAACGCCGGGTGCGCGCAGGACGCGTGCCTGCACGCGCAAGCCAGGACGGCTTATTTTATATTGCCTTATCCGCTAAACTTCACTATACTGGGATTAGGGCATAGAATCAATCTCAATTGTCTAATAATCAATAGGCATCATTTATGGTGAATAAAGTTATAATAATATATATATAATTATAATGAACATAACACCAATTCTGATAAGTTCAATCGTGATCCAGTTTACTGCGGCAATTTATGCGTTGAGCCTCGTCAAAATTACGGGGAGGAAATACTCGTGGTTTTTCATTTCGCTGGCCTTGTTTTTTATGGGAGCGCGAAGGGTGATCCCGCTTCACCACGCTCTTGCCGATGCGAATTTTAATGCCGATATCCCCAATGAAATAATCGGACTGGTGTTGTCGATATTCATGCTGATCGGAGTCCGTGGCATCGGACCGATATTTGTCGAGAGAAAAATTGCCGAGCAAAAAAACAGGGCTCTTCTAATCGAAAAGGAAACTCTCATCCGTGAGCTGTATCATCGAACGAGAAACATTATGCAGGTAATTCGCGGTTTAATAATACTCCAGGCCGCGGAATATTCTTCAAATGAGGAGATTCAAAGGCTCGTCGAGGCAACCAACAGCAGGATTGAAGCGATATCGCTCGTGCATCATAAATTATACAATAGTCTCGATTTATCCCACGTATCGATAAAAGAATATATCGAAGAGCTTTCCAGCCTGATCATGCAAAAATTTCCGCATTCATGCGGTAAAACCACATTAAGCACCCGGATCGATAATCAATGTTTCCTGCTGGATATTGCAATTCCAATCGGTCTGATATTGAATGAGCTGATCACCAATTCATTAAAATTCGCGTTTCCGGGCAACAGGGAAGGCGAGATCCGGATAACGTTCACCAGCCTTGCGTCGAGTAAATGCATATTGAAATATTCCGATAATGGAATCGGCGTCCCCGATGATTTTGATTTTACTAACCATAAGAAAACATTGGGCTTGATTCTGATTCATGAAATCGCCACAACCCAGTTACAGGGGAAAGTCGAAATGAAGAATGCGGACGGGGTTACCTGCGTTATCGAATTTGACAACGATCTGTACGGGGTAAGGGTGTAATATGCGAAAAAAAATAAAAATTCTCGAAGTCGAAGATGAAGCGATCACCGCGTTTCTTCTTGCGAAGGAATTATCGGAATGCGGATATGAGGTCGCCTCTCGCGTGCCGACCGGAGAAAAAGCCATAGTAACTGCACGAGAGTTTAAGCCGGATATTATATTAATGGACATACGGTTGGCCGGCAAAATCGACGGGATAGACGCCGCTATCAGGATTAAAGCCGAATCCGATATACCTGTAATATTTATTACCGGCTATGAAGATCGGGAAATGAGGGAGAGAGCCGTGGCGATCAAGCCCTGGGGTATTTTTATCAAGCCGGTCGAAATAATTGAATTAAGAAAAAGCATCGATGCATATTTTACCAAAGAGGTGAATGCCCACGGGAGCTTTGTGCAATAAAGGCCAGTTCCGCTTCTCCCTCGCCGGCCGGACCTCACCCCGCTCGCTCAGGCGTCGCGAGGGACTGACGCCCCGTCTCGCCTCGCCGGCTATGCCGGACTCGGCTCAGCGCCGGGCGCAGACGCGACCTCCTGTCGCGCGCCCGGGTGCGGCCATGGACCGCCGCCTGCCCGCATAAGCCAGGACGGCTTATTCATGCGGGCCATTAGGACATCCTGTCCGTCACAATCGGGCTGAAGTGGTTTGCCGCTGACGCGGCGATCTAGGTCTTATCGGCGGTTCCGGATGTCCCGAGTACTGCCTTCACCGCTTTTACCATAATCACGAGTACTTGTTGAATCAAAGGCTTTGCTTTATTGTCCCATACGGGGAGTAAAACCCTCGACTTCAGTCGAAGACTTTAGTATGGTTGCGGGATGGAAAACTATCGTAAGTCGAGTCATGCGGTATACGATATCAAGTATCATATTGTGTGGATAACGAAATACCGCAAGCCGGTCTTGAGGGGACCAATCGCGGATCGCGTCAGGGAATTGATACGCGAGATATGTCGGGCCAATGATGTCGAAATCATCAAGGGGCATGTGTCGAAAGAGCATGTGCATATATTTGTGTCAGCGCCACCCGACATATCGGTGAGTAAACTCGTACAATTGATAAAGGGCAAGAGCGTATATAAGCTTTTAGCAGAGTATTAAGGGATTAAATCGGGAATTCTGGGGGCGTCATATGTGGGCTCGCGGATATTTTGTGGCAAGCTCTGGACACATTACGGATGAGATGATCATGAAATATATTGAGGATCAAGGCAAGGAGCCCACAGATACCGACTTTAAAACTGATGAGGATCTTTAGTCGGCTTTAGCCGAACACGAAGCCACCGCCTTTAGGCGGTGGCTGGTTCACTCCCCCTCTCCCTTCTTTCAAGGGAGACGCCGGGAGGGAGTCCTAACACCCGCCGCCTGCCCGCATAAGCCATGTAATTCCCGAAATCCGAAAATAACGCTGATTGGTAAATAACTATTTGCGTCCATTCGCGAGCATTCGCGGTTAAACAATTCCCGAAGCATGCCGATTGTTCCCGTCAATTCTCACCTCCGAGTCATGTTTCCATTTCTTATTACGAAGAGGCAGGGCGCTTTTATTAAAATTTCCGGGTGAAAGCAGGCTTTTTTATTAAAAAAACATCAGATTCCGAAAAAATTTAAACCGGATTCAAATGGAGAAAGACTGGAGAAAGGGTGGAGGAGGGTGTTGGCATAAAAATTGCTAAAAGAATTTATTTAAAGGTCATGCTATGCATTTTCATGGACTATATGTAAATTGTAGGAAGGAACAATAATCATTACATGATTCTTGGGATACTTCTGAGCCGATCAAGCTGATGGTCACGCCTGTCTTATATGCGATCCAGGTTACGGATAAAATTTAAAAAAGAGGTCACTTATGAGCGATATGAACAAAGAGGGCAATAGCCCTGTAACAGGCCCCGCCGGTCGCGGGACGTCGAACCGTGACTGGTGGCCAAACCAGTTGAACCTGGGCGTCCTTCATCAGCACACTCCGGCCTCCAATCCGATGGACCCTGATTTCAACTACGCCCTGGAATTCAAGAAGCTCGATATGGCCGCCCTGAAGGAGGACCTTTACGCGCTTATGACCGATTCTCAGGAATGGTGGCCCGCCGACTGGGGGCACTATGGCGGTCTTATAATCCGAATGGCCTGGCACAGCGCCGGCACGTACCGGACGTCCGACGGCCGTGGCGGCGGCGGGACGGGCAACCAGCGCTTCGCCCCGGTCAACAGCTGGCCCGACAACATCAATCTGGACAAGGCGCGCCGCCTGCTCTGGCCAATCAAGCGGAAATACGGGAAGAATATTTCCTGGGCCGATCTCTTTATTCTTGCCGGTAACTGCGCGCTGGAGTCGATGGGCTTCAAGACCTTTGGTTTCGGCGGCGGTCGTGTTGACATCTGGCAGCCTGAAGAGGATATCTACTGGGGCAAGGAGGATATCTGGCTGGGCGAAAAACGCTATAGCGGTGATCACGAGCTTGAGAACCCCCTGGCAGCTGTGCAGATGGGACTGATCTATGTGAATCCTGAAGGACCGAACGCAAATCCCGACCCTGTGGCCTCGGGCCTCGATGTGCGCGTAACATTCGCCCGTATGGGCATGAACGACGAAGAGACGGTCGCCCTCGTTGCGGGAGGACACACCTTCGGCAAGGCGCACGGTGCGGGAGACCCTGCGCTGGTTGGCCGGGAGCCCGAAGCCGCCCCCCTCGAAGAACAAGGTCTTGGCTGGAACAACCGGTTCGGTACGGGCAAGGGCGAGTACACCACCAGCAGCGGTATCGAAGGCGCCTGGAAGCCAAACCCGACCAAATGGGACAACGGTTATTTCGATATGCTGTTCGGCTACGAGTGGGAGCTCGTCAAGAGCCCTGCCGGGGCCAACCAGTGGCTGGCCAAAAACGTCAAGGAAGAGAACATGATCCCGGACGCACACAACCCTTCGAAGAAACACAGGCCCATGATGACCACGGCCGACCTGTCGCTGCGGTTCGATCCGATCTACGAACCCATCGCGCGTCGCTTTCATAAAGATCCGCAGGCCCTGGCCGATGCATTCGCGCGCGCGTGGTTCAAATTGACCCACCGCGACATGGGGCCGCGCGCACGTTACCTGGGTCCGGAGGTCCCGGCGGAGGATCTTATCTGGCAGGACCCGATTCCGGCCGTGAATCACGAATTGATAAACGCAAAGGACATCGCCGGTCTCAAGGGCGAGATCCTTTCCTCGGGTTTGTCCGTTTCCGAGCTGGTCGGAACGGCCTGGGCCTCGGCATCGACCTTCCGCGGATCCGACAAGCGCGGCGGGGCGAACGGGGCGCGCATCCGTCTTGCGCCGCAGAAGGACTGGGAGGTCAACCAGCCGGCTCGACTGAAAAAGGCGTTGCAAACCCTTGAAGGGATCCAGGCGAAATTCAACAAGGCGCAATCCGGCGGGAAGAAGGTATCGCTCGCCGACCTGATCGTCCTGGGCGGGTGCGCCGCCGTTGAGAAGGCGGCGAAGAATGCCGGCATTGAGGTGACGGTACCCTTCATGCCGGGCCGAATGGACGCCGCGCAGGAGCACACCGATGTGGAATCCTTCGCCTTCCTCGAGCCGGCAGCGGACGGGTTCCGTAACTATCTTAAAACCAAATACACCGTTTCGACGGAGGAACTGTTGATCGATCGCGCGCAGTTGCTGACACTGACCGCCCCCGAGATGACGGCTCTCGTCGGCGGACTGCGCGTATTGAATGTCAACTACGGCCAGTCCCCGCACGGCGTTTTCACGAAGCGGCCGGAAATGCTCACCAATGATTTCTTCGTGAATCTGCTCGACATGGGCACGGCATGGAAGGCGACATCGGCAGAGGAGGACTTTTTCGAAGGTCGCGATCGCGCAACCGGCGAACTCAGGTGGACCGGCTCTCGTGTCGATCTTATTTTCGGTTCGAATTCCCAGCTTCGTGCCCTCGCGGAAGTCTATGCCTGTGACGACTCTAAGAAGAAGTTCGCGCAAGACTTTGTTGCCGCATGGAACAAGGTGATGAACGCTGATCGCTTTGATCTTGTTCGGTCGTAGGAAAGCACTGGGCCGTGGGGCCGTAGACCCTTGGCAAGGGGATGCTTTTGCAGGGGGTGTTCAACAGCAAACACCCCCTGCACCCCCGTGCCGCCCTTCAGGCGCCAGGGGGGCTAGGCTGGTGCAGACGATTGAGTTCGCGCATGCGCGCTGCGATACACCTCCTGTGTGACTCGCGCGCAGCCTTCCGCTCGGGCGTCGTGCCCTCGCGGGTTTGTAAAAAAATCAATTTCGTTATGCCTCGATAAATGCGAGGTGCTATTAAGCAATGTGATCACCAAGTTTCCGACATTCTATCCGGGGAAATGTGTTAATCGATGGTTTAATCATCTGGATTTTAGAAAAATTTAAACAATTATTCGCTTTCGGAGTTGTTGTATGAATAAAATTAATAAAGATCAAATTGATCCGGTGGTTGAGCCAGAATCGGAAAAAATTCATAGAATGTCGAGAGCAATAATATCGGCTGTACCAGTATTGGGTGGACCATTATTAGAAGGATTAAATGCTTTAATTGAACCCCCTATGGCAAGACGAAGAACAGAATGGATGACGCAAGTCACCGAAGCTATCAACGACCTAGTTGAATCCAAAGGAATAACAATAGAAAGCTTACAGGAGAATGAGAAATTCTTTACGGTACTGGTTACTGCAAGTAATATTGCAATAAAAAATCATTTAAAAGAAAAACTTGATGCCCTTAAAAATGCAGTCATTAATTCAGCATTACCCGGGGCGCCTGATGATGTTTTACAGCAGATATTTCTTAATTTGATTGATAATTGTACTACTTGGCATATTGCCATTCTAAAATTGTATCACGGACCAGTACAATGGGCGCAAGAAAATGGCCATATATTCCCTGACTGGTCTATGGGAGGAATCCCGTCGGTGATAGAAAGTGCATACCCTGAATTAAATGGACAAAGAGAAGTATACAATATCGTGTGGCAAGAACTGAATCGATATGGTTTGATTAACACTGATAATATTGCTATCACAATGACTGTGAGTGGGATGCTTTCAAAAAGAACTACGTCAATTGGAGATATGTTTCTTGAATTTATTTCATCTCCCAAAGTACCTTGAATTCCTCCTCCCCCTTCTTCCAAAGGGGAGGCCGGGAGGGGGTCAGAGCCTCAATTTTATGCTTGAGATTCAAGCCCGCAATCCGCATACTTATCCCGACGCGGCACACCGGTCTTTGTCACCGAATAGAAAAGAGATACACATGGTGATCGACCGGGGGCCTCTCCCCCTTTCCTTTAATAATGCTTCGGGCACGTTCAGGCGCGTGGGCTTATTAAAGGGCGTATGCCGTGATCCCACCAGCGGAGGGTACCATGCAGGAGTATGACATCGTCGTTATCGGCGCGGGGAACGGCGGGCTCACGGCCGCGGCCACGGGCGCGAAACAGGGACTAAGGACGCTCCTCCTCGAGCGGCACAATATACCGGGCGGGTGCGCGACCAGCTTCTGCAGGGGAAGGTTCGAGTTCGAGGTGGCGCTCCACCAGCTTTCCGGCATGGGGGCGGCCTCGTTCCCGGGGCCGCTTCGCTCGACGCTGCATTCGCTGGGGGTCGTGGACGAGGTCGAATGGGTGGAGATGAAGAACCTCTACCGCGTGGTGGTGCCCGGCCGGATGGACATTACCCTTCCGGCGACCCGCACGGGGTTCACCGATGCGCTCATAGCCCGGTTTCCGGACGAGAAGGCGGGGATCGAGTCCTTCGTCGACCTCGTGTATCGGTTCTTCAACGAGGTCATCGCGGCAGTCTTCATGCGCGACCCGGAGGCCTCGCCGCAGAAATACCCGCTCTATTACAAATACGCCCTCACCGATGCGCAGACGATCCTTGACGAGCACCTGAAAGACCCGCTCCTGAAGCTCGCCGTATCAGTCTACTGGAGCTACGCGGGCGCGCCGCCGCGCATCCTCACCTTCTCGGACTTCGCGGCGATGCTGTTCGCCTACATCGAGTTCAAGCCCTACCACATGAAGCACGGGTCGCAGGCGCTCTCCAACGCGATCGTGGATTCGTTCATAAAGAACGGCGGGGATGTCCGATTCAGCTGCGGGGCGAAGAAGATAATCATTAAGGACGGGCGCGTCGCCGGCGTTGTGCTCGATACGGGCGAGGAGGTTGCGGCACGGTACGTGATCTCCAACGCGTCGCCCATTCTCACCTGCACCGAGATGCTTGACGCCGAATACCAGAAACCGGAATTCTTCACACAGATGGGCGCCCATACCGTGGGCCCGTCGGCCTACACGCTGTACATGGGACTGGATTGCCCGCACGGGGACCTGGGGATCGTCGAGACCACGAACTTCATCTGCACCCATACCGACATGAACCGCGCCTACACGGAGATGAAGATGCTTGAGAACGAGCCTGCGCAGATGCTCCTCACCTGCTACAACGCGAGCGACCCCGCGGCGTCGCCCCCCGGCACGACCCAGGTCGCGCTGGTGGATCTCAAGTACGGCGAGCCCTGGCTCTCGGTGCCCCCGCACAAGTACTACGACTACAAGTACGCGTACGCCGAAAAGATGCTCGCGATCGTGGAAAAGCTCATTCCCGGGTTCCGGTCGCACATCGAGGAGGTGGAGGTCGCGACGCCGCTCACCCACATGCGCTACCTGGGGACGCCCGCGGGCTCTATCTACGGCTTCGACCAGTTCATCCGCGACTCGCGCGTCTTCGGGACGCTCGATCCGGGGATACCGGGCCTGTACTTCGCGGGGGCCTGGGTGGGAGGGGGCGGATTCCAGCCCACCCTGATGTCGGGCGCATCGGCGGCCCGGGCCGTGTCGAAACAGATCCGAAAGGAGAGGGGGTGATACCATGACGGCAAGGGACAATCTCACGCAGATAGAAGGTTACGACCGCGTTCTGGACGAGGTGAAGACCGCGCGGCGGTACGGCGCGGACTACCGCACCATGAAGGGGGAGGTCGCGCGCGTCCTGGACCTGCTCCACCCGAAAAGCCTCCGGCTGCGCGTGTCGGAGGTGATTGAGGAGACGCCCTCCACGAAGACGCTTCGCATGGTTTCGGAGACGGGCTATCTGCCTCCCTTCGAGGCCGGGCAGTACATCAACCTCTTCGCGGAGGTCGCGGGCGTGCGGACCAGCAGGCCCTACAGCATTTCCAGCGCCCCCAGCGAGACGGCGTACTATGACGTCACCGTGCGCGCACAGCAGGGCGGGTTCGTATCGGACCACCTGCTTTCGCGCGTAAAGGCGGGGGATCGCTTCGAGGCAGCCGGCCCGGCGGGCCAGTTCCGCTACAACCCGCTCATCCACGGAAAGGAGCTCGTCTTCATCGCCGGCGGGAGCGGTATCACGCCGTTCATGAGCATGATCCGCGAGGCGACCGACCGCGGGCTGGATCGCGCGATGCATCTCATCTATGGGAACCGTGTCGAGGGGGACATCATCTTCCACAACGAGCTTAAGGAGCGCGCGGCGCGGCATAAGAATTTCACCTATACGCCCGTAATATCGGAACCATCCAAAGGATGCGTCGCGCTCACCGGCTTCATGTCGGCCGAGCTCATGAAGAAGGTGCTTTCAGGCGTGCAGGGGAAAAACTTCTTCCTGTGCGGCCCGGGCGCGCTCTACGATTTCTGTATGCCCGAGCTCGGGAAGCTGGGGGTGCCAGAGAACAGGACCCGCCGCGAGATGTTCGGCGCGCCCACGGACATCACCGCCGATCCCGGCTGGCCGCGCGGCGTGAAGGCGGGCACCAGGTTTTCTATCAAGGTAAAGGGGAAGGGCGACGTGAGCGCGCTCGCCCACGAGCCGCTCCTGGTCTCGCTCGAGCGGGCGGGATTTACAGTCCCGGTGCTCTGCCGGTCCGGCGAGTGCAGTATGTGCCGCGTGAAGCTCCTCTCGGGAAAGGTCTTCCAGCCCAGGGGTGCGCACGTGCGGGCGTCCGATCTCAAGTACGGCTACGTGCATTCGTGCGCGGCGTACCCGATCGAGGACTGCGAGGTGTTGCTGTAGGATAGGGTATAGGTGGTGGGGGGAATGGCCGGATCCGCGACGACCTGAAAAAGGTGCAGGACCGGTATCGCGGGGGGAATTGGGTTCGCCCGGGTACGCCGTCGTCGTCATCGTAGAGACGTCCCGGCGGGACGTCTCTACGATGACGACGACGCGGTCGTTTTCCTGAACGCCCCCAGGTCGATCCGGTCCTCGCCGTTGTACGAAATCGCGTCCTTGACCGCGTTCTCCGCTTCCAGGAGCAGGGTGTCCATGATGTGCCCGGCGTAGTCGGCGTCGCGCGCGGCCAGGGCGGCGGCCAGCCGGGCGTAGTGCCGGAAGGTGTTCTCCGCGGAGGAGGGCAGGGTGTAGTAAAATGCCGTATAGTGCCGGTAGACTGCCTTAAACGAATTGAACAGCAGCGCGAGCACGATATTGCCCGAATGCCGTATCACGGCGCGGTGTACCTCGTAGTCGCAGTCGCACAGCACGGCGATGTCGTGCATTCCCTCCGTACCGCGCCGGACCCATCCCTCGATCTCGTCGATCCCCTGCCGCGTGATCTCGAGCGCCGCCTTGCGCGCGGCGTACACCTCGTTCACACGCCTGAAGTCCAGCAGCGACACGAGCGCCGCCGTGTCCATCGTGTCGGTGGACTGCATGATCCTTACCAGCAGGTCGATCGATGTCTCGGTGAGGTAATCGTTCACGAAGGTCCCGCTCTGCGGCGCCTTGCGCAACAGGCCCATCTGGCACAGCCGCGACAGCGCGTCCCTGGTCGTGATCCGGCTCACCCCGTAGCGCGCGGAGATTTCCCGCTCGGAGGGAAACCGGCTTCTGATCGCGTACTCGCCGCGCAGTATATCGGACTCGAGGCGCTGGAGCAGGTCTTGTATCTTGTTCGGTTTCATCAAAGGTATGGTACCGATACAACTGGTATTACCGTCAACAATAATATCGGTACATAGACGCTCATTTATCGAGTTACGTGCATAAAATAGTTGACTAAACAGTAAATATCGCCTTACTGGTAATACCAGATGAATGATTTTTACACCACAGGTGCGGATCCCGCGTGAAAGGCGAAAGTTACGAAATTTATCCCGAGGCGGATGGACAGGCCGCGGCAGCCGGCGCGCTTGTTTTCGATATCCAGCGGTTCTGCCTGCACGACGGACCCGGTGTGCGGACCACGGTGTTTTTCAAGGGCTGCACCCTGGCGTGCGCGTGGTGCCAGAACCCCGAATCGCACCGCGCCGTCCCGGAAATGGCCTTCTACGCGGACCTCTGCCTGGGGTGTTTCAGGTGCGCCGACGCCTGCCCGTCGGGTGCGATCATAAAAGACGCGCGGGCGCGGATACGCTATTCCCGGTGCGACGCGTGCGGGCGCTGCGCGGCAGCATGCCCCGCGGACGCGCTCAGGAAAATTGGACACCCCTGGACCGCCCCCGCACTCGCCGCCGAGCTCGCGCGCGACATTGACTTTTTCACAGACGGCGGCGGCGTGACCCTTTCCGGCGGGGAGCCGATGCTCCACGCGGGTTTCATCCGGGAGCTCGTCCCGCTATTAAAAAAGCGCGCGATCCACGTCACCATGGAAACCGCGGGCCACGTCGCGGCGCGCGCCTTCGAGCGTCCGTCCGGGCTCGCGGACCTCTTTTATTTCGATCTCAAGCACGCCGACGATGCGCGCCACCGCGCGCTTACCGGCGCGGGGAACGGGCTCATACTCGAGAATTTCCGGGGCCTTACACGGCGTGGAAGCGCCCTCCAGGCGCGCATGCCGCTCGTCCCCGGATGCAACGACGATGCGGCAAACATCGCCGGCACGGCCCGCATCGTACGGGACGCGGGACTGTCGAGCATCCACGTGCTGCCCTGGCACGGGATGGGAGAGACCAAGCGTGCACGCATCGACGCCGTGAGTAAAGGCTTTATGGGAAAAGTCCCGGACGCGGATTTGCTGGAGTCGGTGAAAGAACTTTTTTTCAAGGAGGGGATCGATGCGCTCATCTACCGGTAATGGGAACGGGGAGGCCCGCGGGAATGCGGTTGCGGACAGGATCGGAAGGCTCAAGGCGGCGGTCATGGAAACACAACCCGGCATCTGTCCCGAGCGGGCCCTCATCTGGACGGACTATTTCCGCACGCGCGCGCACCGCGCACAGTCCCCGCACGCGTACATGGCCGGGGCGCTCGCGGAGGTCCTCGCCCGGAAAAGCGTCGCGATCCACCCGGACGAGCTCATCGTGGGCAATTACACCTCGAAGCGGGTGGGGGGCTCCCTCTTCCCGGAGCTGCACGGCCTTCCCGTCCTCATGGACCTGTTTAAATTTTCATCGCGGGAGACGAACCGGCTCCGGGTGAGCGGGAAGGAAAAGTTCGCCCTCCTGAAAATCGTCCCCTTCTGGATGTTCAGGTTCCTGGGAATACGGGCGTACCGCTCCCCCCTGAGCACGATGCGCCTGCTTGCCGACCAGCTCAAGGCCCATTTCTACCTCATAAATGAATCCGGCGGCATCTCGCATATCGCCCCCGATTACGAGGCCCTCATTCGCATGGGAACCGATGGCTTTCGCGCGAAGGCCGATGCGCTGCAGGCAGGCGTCGAACGGGGAAGTGAGCCGTGGCATTTCTACGAGGCCGTCAAGACGATCGCGGAGGGCCTCGCGCGCTTCGGGGAGCGGTACGCGGCGCTCGCGGAACGCATGGCGGATAAAGAAAAGGATGCAAAAAGAAAGCGGGAGCTTGCGGAAATCGCGCAGGCCTGCCGGCAGGTCCCCCGCCACGGCGCGCGGAATTTCCGGGAAGCGGTCCAGTCGCTTTTCTTCGCGCAGATCGCCCTGAACCTGGAAAGCCTGGACAACTCGGTGTGTCCGGGGCGCGTGGACCAGTACCTGTATCCCTATTACGCCGCGGACCTCCGGGAGGGGCGCATAACCCGCGAAGGGGCGAAGGAGCTGCTCGCCTGCCTGTCGATAAAGATGGCGGAGATCATACCGGTGTTCTCCCGGCACATGACGAATTTTCACGGCGGCATGTTCAACGGACAGGTCGTCACGGTGGGCGGCGTGGACCGGGAGGGGAAGGACGGGGTGAACGATCTCAGTTTTATCGTTCTTGAGATAATGGACGAGCTCAGGATGCGCCAGCCCAACTACCACGCGCGCGTGCACGCTGGCTCGCCCGCTCCGTACCTGGATAAGATCTGGTCCATGCTCGCCTCGGGAAGCAATTCGCCCGCGCTCTACGGCGACGAGACGATCATCGAGACGATGAAGATGAACGGCTACACGCCGGAGGACGCGCGGGACTACACTGCCGTGGGCTGCGTGGAGCCCGTGTGCCAGGGGAAGAGCTTCTCTTCCACGGACGCGGCGATCTTCAACACGCCCCTCTGCCTGGAGATGGCGCTCAACGGCGGCAGGCGGTTCGGCCGTCTCTTTCGTTCGGGTGTGAAAACCATGAGCGCGTCAAGGATGAAATCCATGGACGACGTCGTTGCGGCGTTCGGGGCGCAGCTCGAGCACGCGCTGGGGCGTCTCATCCGGGACCTTCGCGCGATCGAGGAGGCGAACCGCAACTACCACCCCACGCCGCTCACCAGCATGTTGCTGGACGGATGCCTGGAGCGCGGTAAATGCTCCACGGCGGGAGGCGCCCGGTACAATTTCTCGGGGATTCAATGCGTGGCGCCGGTCGACACGGGGGACGCGCTCAGAGCGATCGAGAAGGCGGTGTTCCAGGACGGGGCTCTGACCCTGCCGGGGCTTGTGTCCGGGTTAAAGCGGAATCTGCCCGACGAATCGATGCGTACGGCGCTGAAAGGAATCGAGAAATTCGGGAACGATTGCGAGGAGGCCGACCGGTGGACGCGGCGCGTGACGGAACGCTTTGCCGCGGCGCTGCGCTCGTTCGGGATGAATACGCGGGGCGGCGCATACGTCATGGGGCTCTACTCGGTGACGGCGCACGAGTATTTCGGCCGGATAACCGGTGCGCTTCCCCACGGGCGCAGGAAGGGCGAGCCGTTCGCGTCCGGGATATCGCCCCTGAACGGCGCGGACCGGAAGGGTCCCACGGCGGTACTCAACTCGGTGAACAGTCTGGATCACCGGGCGGCCGCGAACGGCGTCAATTTCAATCTCAAGTTCACCCCGCTTTCGCTCCGCGGTGAAGAGGGCCGCCGCGCCCTGGGGGTACTCATGGGCGCCTATTTCCGGCGCGGCGGAATGCAGGCCCAGGTGAACGTGCTCGATCCGGAGATGCTGCTCGACGCCCGGAACGACCCGGGGAAATACCCCCACCTGCTGGTCCGCGTATCGGGCTATTCGGCCTACTTCAACGACCTCACACCGGCGATGAAGGACGAGATCATCAGACGGTCATCGCTTGAGGCATGCTGACGAGACGCGCTACAGCTTCATATTCCTGAGGGCCTCGATCGCGAGCAGCGTCTGGTTGCGGTCCTCGATGTTGATCGCGTTTTCGAGCGCGCCCGCGTCGATGTTCACGTTGATGGCTTCCTTGGTCAGGCGAAGGCCCATGGGATTCTTGGTCATCATCACACGCGCAAATTCCAGGCAGGTGTCCATGAGCTTTTCCCGCGGGACCATCCTGCTCGCGAGACCCAGGTTCATCGCCTCCTCGGCGGTCATGAAGTTGCCCGTGTACATGAATTCATAGGCGCGCCCCGCGCCGATAATCCTCGGGAGGAGGTAGCTGCATGCCATGTCGGCCCCGCCCAGCCCTATGTTGATGTACGCCGCGTTGAAGCGCGCGTCCGGCGCAATCACGCGGATGTCGGAGGCGAGCGCGAAACTGAAACCCTGGCCCGCCGCCGCGCCGTGCACCCCGCAGATTATGGGCTGCGGGCAGCGGCGCATATGGAGGTTGATCCTTCCCAGCCTGCCCTGGAAGCGGTAAAAATCGGCGGCCGTCATCGAGGTGAACGCGCTCTGGTACTCCTTCACGTCCAGCCCCGCACAGAATCCCTTTTCGCCCGATCCACGCAGAATGATGACGACGGTTTCAAGGTCGTAAAGCCGCTCCATCCAGAATTGTTCCAGTTCCGCCATCATGGCGAAATTGACCGCGTTGTAATTCTGCGGCCTGTTGAGGGTGAGCACGCCGATCCCCTTTTCGACCGTTTCGAACTGAATCGTCTCGTAAGCCATAGATCCTCGCATGGGTATATTTATATTTGGTGCCGGGTTCAAGGACCGCGTCGCGATTCCCGCGGGGACGGCCGGGAGAGAGGATCTGCCGGTCGGCCGGGGGATGCGCATCCCTTGCGGCCTCAGCACGAGAATCAATCGGGGCTGCCTAAAGTCAAGGCGAATTTGGGCGTCGATAGACCCCCGGCCCCGGACGGGGCGGGTCGAAAGACAAATATAAGGGCTCAGGATAAAAACGCCTTGACCCGATACATTAATAGTATAACCCTCATGGCAGATACAAAGGTTTCCCGCGCGTGAGGGCGAGTTCCCGCAAGGCGATATGTTTCTGCCTCGCGCGGGACCGTTGGATCCGGTGCAACAATACCCGAATTTTCAGGAAGAGATCGACGTGGACGAAAGAGATTTCAAGGAATGCCGGCGCGAGCTTGACGCCGTTATCGCCTCCATCAGGGAGCTCCATGATTCCATACACGTGGACGGACTGCGCGAGAGGATGAAGAAGCTGGAGGAAGAGACGCACAGGGACGATTTCTGGAAGGAAATCGAACGCGCCACCGCGGTCAACCAGGAGATGAGCGCCCTCAAGAAGAAGGTCGATCCCTGGGACCGCATCATGGCCGAGACGACCGAGGCGCGCGAGCTCTTGGAGCTGGCGTCCGCGGAAAACGACGAAGAGATCCTGGCGGAGGTCCGCTCCAAGCTGGACGCGTTCCGGAAGCGGTTCGACGATCTCGAGACCCTGGTGCTCCTTTCCGGCGAAGACGACTCGAACAACGCGTTCGTGACCATACATCCCGGCGCGGGGGGGACCGAATCGCAGGACTGGGCGGAGATGCTGCTGCGCATGTACACGCGCTGGGCGGAAATCCGGGGCTTCAAGTCCGAGCTCGTCGATTACGCCCCGGGCGAGGAGGCCGGCATCAAGGGTGCCACGGTGCTTATCTCCGGGGATTACGTCTACGGGCTGCTTAAAGGGGAACGCGGAATCCACCGGCTGGTGCGCATTTCCCCGTTCGACGCGAACAAGCGCCGCCACACCTCGTTCGCATCGGTCGAGGTCGTGCCCGATCTCCCCGATGACATCGACCTTGAGATCAACGAGCTCGAGCTGCGCATCGACACCTACCGCGCGAGCGGTGCCGGCGGCCAGCACGTCAATCGCACCGATTCCGCGGTGCGCATCACCCACCTGCCGACAGGCCTCGTGGTTCAGTGCCAGAACGAGCGTTCCCAGCACAAGAACAAGGCCTTCGCGATGAAGGTCCTGCGCGGGAAGATTTACGAGCTCAGGAAAAAGGAATCCGAGGAAAAGAAGCAGGAAAAGCTGGGAGAGAAGAAGGACATATCCTGGGGAAACCAGATCAGGTCCTACGTCTTCCAGCCGTACACCATGGTCAAGGATCACCGAACCTCCGAGGAGACCGGCAGCATCGACTACGTGATGGACGGCGAAATCGACCGGTTCATCTACGCCTATTTGAAGGGACTCAAGAAGGGCTGATACATGAAGGTCGGCCTCGACAGGCTCCAGCGTCTCTGGAACAATTACAACGAGTACTTCCTCGAGTGTTTCTACGTACAGGACATGCTCGTGGGCGGAAAAAAGTTCCGGGCCGGGGAACTCGTGCGCGCCGCGGACCTCTCTTTTTTCGAGCGGAACGGCCAGCCGACCGTCGATATCCTGTTCGCGGAAAAGATGTACGGATTTCTTTCGGGAGAATTTCCCGCCGAATTCCGCAAGCCCTACGGCCAGATGTCCTTTATCGGCATGGACCGCCACCTGGAAAATCTCAGCACTATAAGCAACCTGACCCGCCGGCGGCGCTTCCTCTACGTGGTGGGCGACATCTACGGGTCCGACCCGGTCAGCGGAAAGCGGATCGTGCTCTGCTCGCACAGCGAGGAGCTCGATTACAAGCGCTGGAACGAGATGAAGCGCTTCATCAACAAAGACGAAAAAATTTCCTACCGCAACTCCGAGAACGGGATAATACTCCTCGTGAACATGAAACCCGACGCCGACTCGCCGTACCTGGAGCGTTTCAAGAAGAATGCCGACCTGGTGACCGCGATCGTTACGCGCAAGAAGGAGAGCAAGGTGGAGATCGCGCCCGATTTCCTTCCCACCGAAGACACCCACTCGGTGAACGACCCGAACCTTCTCCTGGAGGAATACAAGAAGACCGGTGCGCGCCTTATAATCATAGGCGAGAATATAACCGATTCGTACCGGCGCGCGCTGCTGGACCTCAAGCAGTACGACCGCTTCGTGCGCATGATGGTGGTGCCGTTCATCAACCCCAGGGAGATCGAACATTTCCTTCTTCAAGTGAAAATGGTGTACAATTCCGATCGATGGTGAGCCGAGAAGGGGGACCCGTGACTAAAAAAAACAAGAAAAAGTCACTCAAACATTTCAATCCCATCGATATGGGCGGGGTGCTCAAGGGAGACATGGAGCTGTCGGACGTTGGCGAGAATTTCGGTTTTTTCAGCCGGGGCTCCAGGGAAAAGCTGTTCCTCTCGAAATATAGCGAGAAGGACCTGCTGGGTGTCATGGAGCAGGTGGGACTCGTGAAGCATCTCAAGGGCAGGGGGTTCGATACGCTGGTCGTCGAGGTGGGAATCGACGAGTCGGACGTGCACCAGCTGCGCGTGTATGCCGATAAAAAATCCTACGACAGCGTGCTCATCGATCTCAAGCTCTCGGAATCCCGCTTCGTTCCCGACCCGAAGTTCCTGGAGGAAAAATCGGGAATCGTGACCCTCGACATGGTCGTGATAGAATGGCTGAGCATCAGCAACCCGCGCGCCGATTTCTCGGGAACGAAACCGCAGCTTCCGGGTCAGGAGCGTCCGGGCCTGGGGGGGCTTGGATATTTCATGAAGATGATGTACCACGTCGCGGAGGGGGTTACGAAGGACGGGTTCATGGACGTGCCGGACCACATGCACGGCGCGGTAATGTATTCCAAAAACTTCAAGTTTTTCAATCCCTCCCACGAAGCGGTGCTGCGCGCGATCATGCGCGACCTGGGAAAACATTCGCTTTCGGACATCTCCTGGGGGATGATAACAGGGACCGTCATCGACAAATCCACACGCACCCCGCAGGTGTACGATCCCTCCGAACAGATATTCCCGGTTTCGTCGCGGATAAACAACTATTTCAAATCGAAGAAGTACACGCGAAAGTTCGACGAGGTCTACCGGAAGAAAAGCTACTACCTCGACATGGAGGCGATGCTCACGCGCCGCGCCGAAATACTCAAGAAGAAGGATCCCGCGGATCTCTGATCGCGTCTATCCCCAGCACCCTGCCGAGCGCGGCGAGGCTGCGCCGCTCGTTTTCCATGCTCCTGAACCGTGATTCGATTTCCTCCACCAGGCGGTCGTGCCCGTCCTTGAGCGCCCGCGTCTCTTCCAGTATATCGGCCTGCACGGCGAGATACGCCTCCACGGCGGACCCGGAAACGGTGCGCAGAAATGGGTGCAGCCCGCCGGCCTGGACCCCCAGGACACGTGCGAGCGACGCGCGAACCGCGGCGGCGTCGAAGTCCAGGACATCCGTATCGGCGACAAGCCCCGTGCAGCGATCTATGCTCTGGGCGAGGCGGTCGGTATCCTCGCTTTTCAGGTAGTAGCGTCCGTTGGTTTCCTCCGCGCGGATCGCGCGCAGGAGAGACAGTTTGGCCGTGAGGATTTCCGAAAGGCTGCGGAGCAGGAGCTCTGCGTCATCCCTCAATGCTGAAGGTACCCTTCGAGGCGATGGTGGCGTGCTTGTCGGTCCGCGCTTCCTTCGCGGAGATTTTATCCCACGATTCGCGCAGGTCCTTGAGGTGAGTGATCACCTCGGCGACCATCCCGGCGTCCTTCTGGATGTTCGCCTCGAGCAGTCTCTTCTTGAAATAGACATAGAGGCTCAGGAGGTTTTTCGCGATCTCGCCGCCCTCTTCCATGTTCAGGGATACGATCAGCTCGGCGATGATATCCTGCGCCTTGATGATATTGTTGTTTGCGACATCGTAGGTGCGGGGGTTCATGTTTTCGACCGCGATGTTGAGGAACTTGATCGCGCCGTCGTAGAGCATTACGATGAGCTTGCCCTGGTTCGCGGTGCTTATCTCGGTGCGCTTGTATTGATCGTAAGGGTTCTTCTGAGCGAGCGCCATTAGTTCCTCCCGTTGCATCTGCAATGGCATGCCTGTACTGTCAGTATATCGGCACACACGGGCCGGAACTTGAGCGCGGGGCGCGGATCGGCCCCGTTCTACTGGAAAAGGCCCCGTATGCGCTGGAACATCTCCTCGTATTTTTCACGGGTTTTGGTCACGATCTCTTCCGGCAGGGGCGGGGGTAGTGAGTTCTTGTCCCATGGCGTGGTGTCAAGGTAGTCCCTGATGAACTGCTTGTCGAAACTCACGGGCGATGTCCCCACCTTGTAGCGGTCGGCGTCCCAGAACCGCGAGCTGTCCGGAGTGAGCACCTCGTCTATCAGCATTATCTCGTTGCCGTAAAATCCGAACTCGAACTTCGTGTCGGCGAGCAGGATACCTGCTTTGCCCAGGATCTCGCGGCCGAAATCGTATATCTGGAGAGTGATCTCGCCCAGCCTGTCCGCGACGTCGGGGCCCATTTTCCTGCGCATCACCTCGATCGATATGTTCATGTCGTGGCCGGACTTCGCCTTGGTCGAGGGGGTGAACAGCGGGCCCGGAAGCTCCTGGGCGAGCTGGAGCCCGCCGGGAAGCTTTATGCCGCACACCTCACCCGTCTGCTGGTAATCCTTCCATCCGCTGCCGATAAGGTAGCCGCGGGCGACGCACTCGAAATCGATACGCTCGGCGCGGCGCACCATGACCGCGCGGTCCTGCACCATCTCGGGGTAATCGCAGTAGGGCTTGGGGAAATTTTTGTAATTCGTTTCAACGATGTGGTTCTTGATAAACTTGATTTTCTGGAACCACAGGTTCGAAATCCTGTTGAGGATGATACCCTTGCCGGGGATGCCGTTCGGGAAAACGTGGTCGAACGCCGATATCCTGTCGGTCGAGATGATAATGAGATGCTCGCGGTCCGCCGCGTAGACGTCGCGCACCTTGCCGCTGAAAAGTTTCTTCGATCCTGGTATCTTCGTGCTCGTAACCGCGTTCATTAACCGCTCCTTTCCGTTCCTTTTCCCGTTACGACAGCTTCCTCGCGAGTATCTCGTTAACCATCTGGGGATTGGCCTTCCCCTTCGATTCCTTCATGACCTGGCCCACGAGGAAACCCAGGGCTTTCCCCTTGCCGCTCCTGAAATCGGCCACGGACTGCGCGTTCTCCGCCAGTACCTTGTCGACGATCGCCTCGATGGCCGAGGTGTCGGTCACCTGCACGAGACCCTTTTCCTTTACGATCGATTCCGGGTCGCCCCCGGTGGAGACCATCTCCTCGAACACCGTCTTGGCGATCTTCCCGCTTATCGTGGTGTCGTCGATGAGTTTGAGCAGCCCCGCGAGCTGCGCCGGCTTCACGATGAAATCGAAAATCTTTTCCGGATCGTCGAGCCGGGCCATGAGCTCGACCATGATCCAGTTTGACGCCTTCTTCGCGTTGACGCCTTCCCGCACCACCGACTCGTAGTAGTCGGCGAGCTGTTTCACGGAGGTGAGGACCTCGGCATCGTAGGGGGGGATGCCGTACTCGGCGACGAAGCGGGCCCGGCGTTCGGCGGGAAGCTCCGGGAGCCGGGAGCGGATCGCGTCGATATACGCCTGGTCTATGATGACGGGCGGAAGATCGGGCTCCGGGAAGTACCGGTAATCATGAGCCTCCTCCTTCGAGCGCATGCTGAAGGTTTCGTTCCGGTTCGCGTCCCAAAGGCGCGTCTCCTGGGGAACGCGCTCGCCGCCCTCAAGGGCGCGCGTCTGCCGCTGTATCTCGAACTCGATCGCGAGCTTGACGGCGCGGAACGAGTTCATGTTTTTGATCTCGACCTTCTGGCCGAACGGTTTTGTGCCTTTTACCCGCAGGGAAATGTTGACGTCGCACCTGAGGCTCCCTTCCTCCATGTTGCAATCTGAAACGTCGAGGTACTTCATGATCGTTTTCAGGTTCTGGAGATAGGTGTACGCTTCGTCGCTCGAGGCGATTTCGGGTTCCGATACGATCTCGGCCAGCGGGACGCCTGTCCTATTGAAGTTGACGTATGATACGCGAACGGCCGGATCCTCGGAGTGAATCGATTTTCCCGCGTCCTCCTCGAGGTGGAGCCTGGTGATACCGATCCTCTTGGTCGATTCCCCGGTCTTGATCTCGACAAACCCGCCCACGCAGATGGGCTTGTCAAACTGCGATATCTGGAAGGCCTTGGGCAGATCAGGATAGAAATAATTCTTCCGGTCGAACTTGCTGTACCCGGAGATCTTCGAGTTGAGCGCAAGACCTGCCATGATCGCCTTCTTGAGGGCCTCCTCGTTCAAAACGGGGAGCACGCCCGGGAGGCCCAGGCACACGGGACAGGTTTGCGTATTCGCGTCTGCCTTGAATCGCGTTGAGCACCCGCAAAATATCTTGGTCTCAGTATTGAGCTGAACGTGGACTTCCAGGCCTATGACCGGTTCGTATTCCATACACCCTCGGAACGTATTCGTATGCATGAGGCGCTTCCGGTCATGCGGGCCGGCTGCGGCGCCGTGCGGAAGGGATCGCCGATTGCAGAACCTTACGCCGGAAAGCATATTTGTCAAGAAAAATGGTTGTAATAGCCGCGATTGGCCGTAATTTTAGCGGCAGGGAAGAGGTAAATACCGTCATGAACTGGATTTATGCCCGGAATGCGGCAGTTGCCGCGTTTGTCGCCGCGGCGGGACTGGGCGCGGGGTTCGCGGTGGGGGCCGATGCGCTCACCGGGTTCGTCACCGGGCGTTCGCGCGCGGCCGTGCTTTTGTACAGGCCCTCATTCGATCACGTGAAGAGCGTCCTCATGCTCAACAGCCAGGACGAGCTCAGGCGTCTCGCGGGATATTACGCGCTGCTCCAGAACCGCACCCTGGACGCCGACTACCTTCTCGCGCGCTACCGGGAGGAACAGAATCCCGTGACAAGGCGCACCATACTGTGGATCATGGGGTTCGTGCCCGATCCCTCGAAGGCGTACGCATCCCTCGAGTCGGTGTACGACGACGCCCCCGGGATAATGCAGCGACAGATCCTGCGATCCCTCGCACGTGTGGATCCCGGCAGTCTCGATCGTTTCGCCCGGGATCACCTTGTTGACGCCGGGGCGGCCTATGAGTCGCTCGAATCCATGTACGACAACGTACCCCGGGCCACGCAGCGCCGGATCGTGAGGGCCATCGCGCACCTCGCCCCGGGGAGGCTCGAACAGTTCGCCGCGGCCCATGGCATTGACCCCGCATGGTTGCGCGAACCCTAATTTTAAGCGGGCTGGTCAAATATTCTTGACTTTTGAGAAATCGGGAAAACGCTGATTCCCGTTCAATGAGGGAAAGGGCTCGAATCGCTCCCGGCGAAAGGGAGCGTTACCTGCAAGCGATGCACCGGTTCGCCGTTCGAGGGGGAGCGGGCCATTCCCTTAAACATGCGCATCGGACATGATGCCGCGTGCCTTTTGGTTTTTAATTCAATTAACGCGGATGGAGCGCGGGATATGGACAACAACGCATACATACTTGACCTTTGCGTGAGGGCCAGGAAGGCGTCCCACGAGGTGCGCCTGCTCTCCTCGACGCGAAGGACCGGCACGCTGCACGCAATCGCCGCGACGATCCGCGCGCGCGCCGAATTCATCATCGCCGAGAACGCGAAGGACATGAAGGCTGCGGACGCCGCCGGGCTTTCGAGCGCCCTGCGGGACCGGCTGCTCCTGGACGGGAAGCGTATCGAAGGCATCGCACGCTCGATCGAGGAGATCGCCCTGCTTGAAGACCCGATCGGGCGCGTGGAAAACATGAAGCTCCGTCCCTCGGGGATACGTGTGGGACAGATGAGGGTTCCGATAGGCGTCATCGCCGTCATCTATGAATCCCGGCCGAACGTGACCACCGACATCGCCGCACTGTGCCTCAAGTCCGGCAACGCGTGCGTGCTGCGCGGGGGAAGCGAGTCCATCAACTCCAACCGCGCGCTCTATACGGTCGTCCGCGACACCCTCGCGAAAACCGGTGCGCCCGTCGACGCCGTCCTCCTGGTCGAGCACACGGACCGCGCGCTCGTGAGCCTGTTATTAAAGATGAATACGCATATCGATATCGTCATCCCCCGCGGCGGGCAGGGCCTCATCGACCGCGTCACGCAGGAATCCACGATTCCCGTGATCAAGCACGACAAGGGGGTATGCCACACCTACGTAGACGCCTCGGCGGACCGCGGGATGGCCGAGCGGATATGCGTGAACGCCAAGGTGCAGCGTCCCGGCGTGTGCAACGCCATGGAAACGCTCCTGATCCACGCCGCGTATCCTCACGCGACCGGGCTGCTGGAAGCGCTTGCGGAATGCGGGGTGCAGATACGGGGCTGCGACCGGACGGCGCGCATCCTGCCCGAAAGGGTCACGCCCGCGACCGAGGAAGACTGGAGCGCCGAATACCTGGAACTGATACTCGCGGTGAAAATCGTGGATTCCATGGACGACGCCATCGCGCATATCATGCGGTACGGGTCCAATCATTCGGAGGCGATCGTCACCGCGGATTATTTCAACGCTGAGCGCTTCCTGGGGGAGGTGGACTCTTCTGCCGTGTTCGTGAATTCATCGACACGGTTTCACGACGGCGGGGAATTCGGGCTTGGGGCGGAAGTGGGCATTTCTACGCAGAAGCTTCACGCGCGCGGCACGATGGGAATCGAGGGGTTGACATGCCTGAAGTATATAATCTACGGGACGGGCCAGGTGCGGTCTTGAGAATAGGCGTTTTCGGCGGCACCTTCAACCCCATTCACCACGGGCACCTTATCTGCGCCGCCCATGTGCGGGATGAATACGCGCTCGATACCGTGCTCTTCGTTCCCTCGAAGCGCCCGGTGCACAAGGAGATCAAGAGCGTCGGTCTCGCCGAGGAGCGGGCCAGGATGATCGAGCTCGCCATCGAAGGCGACGATCGTTTCGCGCTCTCCCGCATGGAGCTTGACAGGAAAGAAGAATCCTATACCATATTAACCGTGCGGCGGATCCTGGCCGATGTGCGGGATTCGAACGTGTTCCTCGTCATTGGGGCGGACTCCTACGCCGAGTTTCACACATGGAAGGAATACGGGGAGCTGCTGGGGCTGGTCACGCTTATCGTGATGAACCGGCCCGGCGTCGCGCCGCTCAACGAGCATCTTGCCGGCCTGGGCGCACGTGTGGAGTTCGCCTCGAATCCGTACATCGGGATCAGCTCGTCGGAAATACGAAACCGTCTCCACAGCGGGCGCGGAATACGATACCTGGTGCCGGAACCGGTCGAATGTTATATCCATGAAAAGGGGTTGTACCTGTCTTGAACAAGAACCTGATTAAAAACGGGGCCATCGCACTGGGATGCCTCATCGTCGTACTCTCGCTGCTCTATGCATACCGCATCAATACCAGGAACGCGGTGGAGGTCCTGGCACAGAATAAAAAGCTCATAAACGTGCTCGTCATGGGCAGTAACGTTTTCCACGACAACAAGCACCGCTTTTTCGCGGTCTTGAGCGTGAACCCTGAAAACAACAGGACCGGGATCACGCTGCTGCCGCCCAGCCTCAAGATCCCGCTTGACCGGGGCGGAAAAAAAAGCGTTAAGCTCGATGAGATCGACATCGACAGCTTTTCAAAGATTTCCCGGACGCTCGAGGCGGAGCTTAAAATCAACGTCCCCTTCTGGGTGGAGATTTACGCCACCGATGTCGAGAGGCTTGTCGACACCCTGGAGGGCGTGGATATCTTCGTTCTCGACCAGGTCAGGAAGATTGACGGGGTCCGTCCCGGCCTCAATTATTTTGACGGGGCCAAGGCGGTGCAGTACATCAATTCGGTGGAAGGAGGCTCGGTATACCGCACGTATGACCGCATACAGGACATCCTGCTCTCCCTGTACTACAACCGGGAGCGTTATCGGCCGCTGGTCAGCCTCAAGTTCATTTCCCACCTGCTCACGAAAATAAGGACCAACATGCTCGACAAGGAGCTGTTTTCTCTTTCACGGATTATTTTCGATGAGGGGGACCTCCAGTGCATCCGCGCCCCGGGAAAATTGGAGGACGACGGTTTCTATGTCATTGACGACGTTGCGACGAAGATATACGAAAAGGAGTTTCTTTCGTCGCTGGTGCTCGGCGCCGCGCCCGATGCGACCATCCGGGTCAAGGTATTGAACGGAACCAACATTCCCGGACTGGCAAAAAAAATGAGGAACGCCCTCAACCGGGAAGGGGTGAACGTGATCGAGTTCGGCACTTCGCCGTACCCGTTCATGGATCATACGGTGATCATCAACCAGAGCGGGAGCACGGGGGATGTGCGCAAGATCGCGGAGCTCGCGGGCGTAACGAGGGTTCACCATATAGTGGACTCATCCCAGCTTTCGGATGCGCTGATAATTATCGGGAAGGACTACGCAAAATGAGCGGAAAGGCCGGTATCGACGAAAAAACACTGATCGACATGGCCCGGCGATGCGCACGGGCGCTCGAAGAAAAAAAGGCGGAGGAAATCGTGCTCATGAACCTCATGGGGGTAAACAGCTTCCTCGATTATTTTCTGATCGCCACGGCGAATTCCATAATGCACGCCCGCGCGCTTGCACGGGAAACGCAGCGATATTTCGGCGAACGGGGAATCCGGGAACGCAACAGGCCCATAATGGATTCCCCGTGGATTGTGCTTGATTACAGCGAAATCGTGGTCCATATTTTCACCCGTGAGGGGCGGGACTACTACCAGCTCGAAAGATTATGGGCGGACGCGGAACACCTTGCCTTTTAATTTGAATGGCCGGCAAATGGGGGCGGCATGAATCGGCATGAGTATGCTCTCGTCGAGCGGCTGATAAGGAATCTCAGCCACGAATTCAAGAATCCCCTGACCACCATCAAGGGTTACGCCCAGCTTGCGACCATGAGCCCGGACGACGCCGCGGTCCTAAAGAAATCCCAGGACATGATCATCGCCCAGGTCGAAAAGCTCAACGCGCTGCTTGACGAGTTGTACCGCATCTTTTCCGCCGTCGCGGACGATCGTTCGGAGATCGACCTCATGCGCGTCATCGATGAGATCGCGGGCGACGCGCGCGGCGAAACGGCGCGGGTGACGGTGGATACGACGGCGCGCGTTACGGTGCAGGCGAACGTTCCGGGAATCCGCAGGATGGTCGGCGCGATGATAGGCGGATTCGACTGGAAAAACAACCCTGGAACGTCCCTCGCCGTCTCGGTCGCCGATTCAGGCGGGAAACGCACGATCGCGTTCCGCTACGAAGGATCCAGTTTCGACGACCTGGAGCCGGAATCCTTTTTCCTCCCCTGCGCGTCCAAACGCCATTTCCTGTCGTCCACCGGACTGTACGAGGCCGCCGTGATCGCGTGCGCGCACGGATGGGACCTCCGCCTTGTCAATGAAACCGATACAAGCACGCTGGAGCTCGTATTCTGATGTCCAGGGGATACAAGATACTTATCGCGGACGATGAGCCCGGAATCAGGGACCTCCTGGGCGATCTATTGAAGAACTATTTCGACGTCGACATGGTCGAGCGGGGCGACGTCGTCCTCGACCGCCTGGGTCGATTCGGTCACGACATCCTGATATTGGACCTCCATCTGCCGGGCATGAACGGCCTGGACGTGCTTGGGCGCATACATGAAAATAAAATGAAGGTCGTCGTGGTGGTGCTCACGGCCTCCAACGATCTCGCCACCGCGATCACCTCCATGAAGCTGGGCGCCTACGAGTATATCGTTAAGCCGTTCGACAACGACAAGCTCATGGTGATTCTCAAGAACATAGTCGAGAAGCTCGAGCTTGAACGGGAGGTGAACGAGCTTCGCGAACAGGTGGGGGAAGGGTATCGCTTCCGGAACATAATAGGAAAATCGTCAAAGATGCACAAGATTTTCGCAACCCTTGAAAAGGTCATCGATACCGACAGCACCATTCTCATAATCGGCGAAAGCGGGACGGGCAAGGAAGTGATCGCCAAGGCCATCCATTACAACAGCAACCGCAGGCAGCACCCGTTCCGGTCGATCGACTGCAGCACCATCCCCCGCGACCTGATCGGCAGCGAGCTTTTCGGCCATGAGAAAGGCTCGTTCACCGGGGCGATTTCACGGAAGATAGGAAAATTCGAGATCGCCAGCAAGGGGACGCTGTTCCTGGACGAGATCAGCAACCTCTCGGTGGACATGCAGTCAAAGCTGCTCCGCGTGCTCCAGGAAAAGGAGTTCGAGCGCATCGGCGGCTCCGAGGTCATCAAGGTCAACACGCGCATAGTGGCCGCGAGCAACCGTGATTTAAGGGAGATGGTGAAGGAGCAGAGCTTTCGGGAGGATCTGTACTACAGGCTCAACGTGGTGCCCATATACCTTCCGCCGCTCAAGGAAAGGCTGGAAGACATACCGCTCTTTATCGATCACTTCCTCGCCCGTTACAACGAGGAGTTCTCGCGCGAAATCAATCTCGACCTCAAGGCGCGGCTGTACCTGGTCTCCTATCCGTGGCCCGGAAACGTCCGCCAGCTGGAGAACCTGATCAAGCGGCTCATCCTGCTTGCCGGCAACCGAATGGTCACGGTCGAGGACGTGATGAGCATACTCGAATTCGAGCAGGTGGGGGTCCGCGAACCGGCCGCACCGCGCGCCGGGGAGCCGGTGCGTCCCGTCTCAGCCGGCCCGGAAGGGGAAACCCCGAAAAGCCTCGACGAGGTGGAACGGGAATACATGGAGCGCGTGCTTCGCGAGTTCGACTACAATATTTCCTCGACCGCCAAGGCGCTGAAAATCAGCCGGAAAACCATGCACAACAAGCTGAAGAAGTACAATATCGTGATACGAAAATCCGCAGGAACCGGCGGGGAGCCGGCACCATGAGCGAAGGGCCTCGAAAAAACCGGGGGCAGGGGAGGCAGTCGGCCCGCTTCCCTGGACTCCGGCTTTTTCCACGCATCGCAGGAAGCGGCCTACCGGTTGCCTTCCAGCTCCTGTATCCCGTCAAGGAGCAGTTGGTACTCCCTTGAGTCCTTCTTGAAGTTGTTCAGGTAGCCCCGAAAATACTTAAGCTGCTCCTGCTTCCAGTTCCTCATATCCTTTTCCGAATGAATCATGCTTCCTCCATAATATGCAGCCTGCGTGGTGTCATGGAAAGTGCTCTACTACTGTTTCGGAAAACGGGCGCGTATCGGTGAGAATTTTTTTGCGCGGGAGAACAGGGGAACGAAGGAAATCGGGGGGTCCGATAATAAAACAGGGGCGATGCATTCGCATCGCCCCTGTTGCGATTCAATGATTATTGTGGGAAACTATTACATCTTCTCAATGATCATCGCAGCGCCCATGCCGCCGCCGATACACATCGATTCGACGCCATACTTCGCGCCGCTCCGGTGGAGGTTAGTCACCAGGGTGGCCATGATCTTTGAGCCGGTGCATCCCAGGGGATGTCCAAGCGCGATCGCGCCGCCGGTCAAGTTCACGATGTTCATGTCGAGTCCAAGCTCGCGGGCGCAATGCAGCGCCTGGGAGGCGAAGGCTTCGTTCAATTCATACACGCCAATGTCACTGATCTTGAGACCGGCAAGCTTGAGAGCCTTCGGGATGGCGTACTTGGGACCAACGCCCATCTCGTCGGCGCGGCACCCGGCAGCCGTATATGCGACTATGCGGGCCAGGGGCTTTACGTTGTAGCGCTTGACTGCCTCTTCGCTCATGAGGACGGTCGCTGCGGCACCGTCTGTGGTCTGCGAGGAGTTACCCGCGGTCACCGAACCCAACGCGCTGAACGCCGGTTTCAGTTTCGCGAGGCCTTCCAGGGTGGTGTCCTTGCGGACGCCGTCGTCGAAGTCCTGGATGAAGGTTTCTTTCAAATAGGTGCCGTCCGCCTGCATCTTGTAACGGGTTGCGGGGGTCGGAATTAATTCCGTGAAGAGGTTCTCGGCCTGGGCCTTCGCTGCCTTCTGGTTTGAAAGAACTGCAAACTTGTCCTGGTCTTCGCGGCTTACTTTATACCTGTTGGCGACGTTCTCGGCGGTGATACCCATCGAGATATACACGTCGGGGTTTTTCTTCGCCCAATCCGGATGAGGCCTGGGAAGGTTGCCGCCCATGGGAACGATACTCATGGATTCACATCCTGCGCCTATGGCAACATCGGCCCAGCCGGCCTTGATCTTGAGGGCTGAAATTGCGATAGACTCGAGACCGGACGAACAGAAACGGTTTACAACGGCGCCGCACACTTCGTCGGGGAAACCGGCCATCTGAACGGCGATACGGCCGAGGTTCAGGCCCTGTTCCGCTTCGGGGAACGCGCACCCTACCATAACGTCATCGATGTCGCCTGCGGGAATCTTGATCCTGTCAACGGCGGCTTTAAGGATGTGTGAAAGCAGTTCCTCGGGCCTGGTCTGAGCAAATGCGCCCTTCGCCCTGCGGCAGCCGGGGGTTCTCACTGACGAAACAATATATGCGTCTCTCATATACTTGTTCCTCCTGTGTATTTTAGTTATTGAATCTGAAAAGCACGTCATGATGCCATGATGCTTTAAAAACATCGTTCAAGGGGCATCATTGCGGATGCCCCTTGAAACGGTTATTACTTGAATCCTACATGAACAGCGGTTTGCCCTTTGCAAGGATGTGTTCCGCCATCTTCTGAGTCCCTTCGGTCTTCCAGAGCTCAACGAAGGCTTCGCGTTCCTGCTTCATCCACTGCTCTTCGGTGATCTCCATGCCGCTTCTTACGTCGCCGCCGGACATAACGTAGGCGATTTTCTTCGAGATGAACTCCATGTGCGGGGGAATGTAGAAGCCGTTTCTCATGTTGTTCAACTCGGCCCATACCATGCCGTGCGCTTCCGAGCCCATGACCGGGATCTTTTCCTTCATGGGAGGAGCATATCCGTCTTCAACCATGCGGAGAACTTCTTTCTTCGCTTCGCCTATCTGTAAATCGCGATTGAAGATGATCTTGTCCTTGGGTCCCAGGAAGCCGTTCTTGACGCAGTCGCCTGCGCCCATGGCGACCTTCGCCTGCGCGACATTCATAAAGCAGGGAAGGAAGAAAGCGGCCATGTCGGAAACCTTTACGGGCTTGGGAACGGAGCTGATGAACTTTCTCCAGAGGTTAAGCATCCCGAGTCCGCCGGGCAGGAGTCCCGCGCCGATCTCGACGAGACCCATGTAGGTCTCGACGTGGGCGAGGATCTTGTCCGATGCCAGACATACTTCGCAGCCGCCGCCCAGGGTCATGCCGTAAGGAGCCGCGACCACGGGGTAGTTTGAGTATCTCTGGGCCTGAAGGTTCTCATGAACCTTTTTGATGAACGCGTCGATCTCGGAGAACTTTCCGGCCTTCGCAAGTCCGCCCATGAACGCAAGGTCGCCGCCCGCTGAGAACGCGCCGGGCATGCCGCCTGCCTGGTTGCCTATGACCATGCCGACGCCGTTTTTCGAGACATAGTCTCCGAATTCGGCGATCGAATCCACGATCTCGCCGTTGACGGCGTTCATCTTGGTGTGGAACTCGGTGCAGAATACGCCGTCGCCCAGGTCAATAAGCGATACGGAAGAATTCTGCTTAACGACGTTGCAATTCTTTAAAAGAATCGCCGCCGCGTTCCTCTTGATTTCCTTGTACGAGCCGCTGGCCAGGTCATAGTACATTTCCTTGCCTTTCTCCGACTTGTAGAAGGAGGTAGCGCCGGACGCGAGCATCTTCTTGACGTTTTCCGGAACCTTCATCCCTTCTTTTTCCATGCGGGCGACCGACTCTTTCAAGCCGACAGCGTCCCATGTGCCGAAGGGGCCCAGCTCGTTGTTATAGCCCCAGATCATCGCGTTGTCGATTTCGAGGATGGTATCGGAAATTTCGGGGATGCGGTTCGCGGCGTAGATAAAGCCGAGCGCCATAACCTTCCATGCGAATTTTCCGCCCTTATCGTCTGCGTTAACAACGGCCTTAATCTTCTCGGGAAGCGTCTTCGCGGCCTTCGCGGCTACGAGGCAGGGGAATTCGGCCTTGGGGGCCTCTGCATATTCCAGAGTCTCGGTATTGATCACGAGGGTCTTTCTCTTTCCGTCCGGGCTCTTTTCCTTCTTGTAGAATCCACCCTTGGTCTTGTCGCCCAGCCATTTGTTCTCGACCATCTTCGTGAACCACGCCGGGGCCTGGTACGCTTCGCGGCGCTCGTCGTTCTTCAAGAGCTCATAAGAGTTCTTGGCGAGGTGACCGAGGGTGTCCAGGCCGACCAGGTCGGAGAGCTTGAAAACGCCGGTCTTGGGACGGCCGAGAGAAGGGCCGAACAGGGCGTCGACTTCGGGAATGGTCATCCCCATTTCTTTCATGACGGGGAATATGTCCATAATGGAATAGACGCCGATACGGTTTCCGATGAAGTTCGGGGTATCCTTCGCCCATACGATCCCTTTACCAAGCCTCTTTTCGCCGAACGCGGCGATGAAGTCGAGGATTTCTTTCTTGGTCTTTTCGCCGGGGATGAGCTCAAGCAGGTGCATGTACCGCACCGGGTTGAAAAAGTGGGTCCCCATGAAATGTTCCTTGAAACCCTGGCTGAGGCCCTCGGAGATCTCCTTTAAAGGAAGACCGGATGTGTTGGTGGTGATGATGGAATCGGCCTTTCTTACCTTGTCGATCTTGGCGAAGAGTTCCCTCTTGATCTTGAGGTTTTCAACGACCACTTCGACGATCAGGTCGCATTCGGCAAGTTTCTGGAAATCGTCTTCCAGGTTGCCAATCTTCATCCTGTTGAGGCTCCCTTTATCGATGAGGAGCGCAGGCTTGGCCTTCTGCATGGCCTCGAAACCCGCCTGAACGATCTTGTTGCGATTGGCGGGAACCTTCTTTTCTTCGTCGGTGAGATTGAACGGTACGATATCGAGAAGCATTGTGTCTACACCCGCGTCGGCCAGCAGAGCGGCAATACCGCCACCCATTATGCCGGAGCCGATGACGGCTGCCTTATCGATCCTTCTGACCATAAAAACCTCCTAGCTGAGATTGAAATTGTTGAATACTAAAATTAGAATACAAACTGCGTGCAGTACCTGACAATGAGCCACAGGCCAAGTGTGAAACACGTAAGGAAAAAGTCAATTGTTATTGCTTGGAAAACCGCGAAGAGGTTTTAATTTTTGAAAAACTGTGCACTTATTCTAAGCATCTATTTCATTTTTTTGAACGGGTTCGGCGGACATTCGGAGATTTTCGCTCCCCCCGGTATTTTGTATTGACAACAACGTGCATGCTTCCTATATGTGATTCAAATTGAAAGGGACGCTCGTGTGTCCTCAAGTTCATGGCGCCGTACCCAAGTGGCAAGGGAGAGGTCTGCAAAACCTTTATGCAGCGGTTCAAATCCGCTCGGCGCCTCATAGACACCCGGCCAACGGCCGGGTATCTTTTATGCGGAAGCCGCCATTGGCGGGATTCCCTGCAGCGCGGAGTGCGTGCAGGCGTTAGCCGCAGCCGTCTTGCCCAAGTGGTGGAATTGGTAGACACAAGGGACTTAAAATCCCTTGGACGCAAGTCCGTGCCGGTTCAAGTCCGGCCTTGGGCACACCCTACCATTCGTATTCTAAGTCGGAAAGGCCGTTCTTCGAGGGGGTTATCCTGGTGCGGGCGTCGTCCGCGTTGGGCTGGGTCTTTTCACCCGATTCGATCTTGGGTTTGGCCTCGCTTTTCTGTCCGTCCAGGAATCCAAATGAAGAAAACGCGGTGTTGAAAATCTCCTCGTACTTGTAGAAGGTGCCCACCGGGGCCTTGCACTCGATCAGGTAGACGATCCCGCCGTTGACCGCGACGAGGGTGCGCTGCAGGATGTCGCGACGCCCCTGGGTGTATTCGAACACCATCAATTTTCCGGCGATATTTTTAGTGATGGTTATATTGCCGGTTTCGATGATTTTGTTGAGCCTGGAATCGATGTCCCTGAGGTTCCACTTGCTCTTATTCGCGATCCGGTCGATATCGGACTCCCCGGATTTCAACGCCTTTACCTTGATTTCGGTGAGCTTATCGGGACAGGAATACATTATATGCTTGTTCGCGAGCGACATCTCGCTGAGCGCCCATTCATTGGGAACCTGGATGGAGTAGTTGTAAGCCTCGTTCTTATACGTGGCGAACCAGAAATGCGAAAAGACGGGGGAGGCCGCCAGGGCAAGAACGAACATGATGATGGGGGCTTTCTTTTTCATAGCCGTACACCTTCCTTTGTGTAGTCGGGGCCCGGGGCCGCGGCGCCCGGGCATGACGGGCAGAGTCTAACGGCTTTGGGCCTGAAACGCAATAATAATTTATCCGCGCCCTGCGGGCACTTATTCGTCCAGCACCGTATGGGTCACCCGGTTTATCAGTTTCTCGATCCTGGGCTTGAGATAAATGAAACCCTCCTCGGGACTGTCGCAAAAATGGAACAGCTTAAGGTCCTCGTGCGAGATATAACCCAGTTCGTCGAGCTTCTTGAAATTGACGATGGATTCCCAGTATTCCCGGTCATAGAGCAGTATCGGCAGATTGTCCTTCTGGAGCTTGTCGGTCTGTGCGAGCGTGAGCGTCTCGAAAAGCTCGTCCAGGGTGCCAAACCCGCCCGGGAAAACCACCAGCGCCTTGGCGTGGTAAAGGAACCAGAGCTTGCGCATGAAAAAATAATGGAATTCAAAGTTGAGCTCGCGGCTGATATAGGGGTTCGGGTGCTGTTCGAAGGGCAGGGAGATATTCAGCCCGATCGTCCTCGATCCGGCGCGCTGAGCCCCGCGATTGGCCGCCTCCATGATCCCGGGGCCCCCTCCCGTGCAGATGTAAAAACCCAGGTTCTTTCGGGCGAGTTCGGCGCCGAACGAGGCAAGCCGGAAGGCGAGATCCTCCGCGGCCCAGTAGTATTTTTCAATTCCGGTTTTAGTCTTCCTGGGGCCCGACCGGGCGGAACCGAAAAAAACCACGGTATGCTTCACGTCGAGGTCGCCAAATCGCTTCTCGGGCTCCAGGTATTCGCTGAGTATGCGAATGGTGCGCGCCTCCCGCGAGGCGAGGAAATCCAGGTTTTTATACGCCTTCTGGGGCTTCTTCGACTTCACTAGTATCTCCTCTTTCGGGTAATGGTCAGTATGGTGCCGTCGGTCAATTCGGATACCGATGAGGATAACACGTCCTTTTTGTCGAACAGGTCGATGGTGATGGTGTCCATGAAGGCGATGATGATCTTGATTCCCGCCCCGATCCCCTTCAGCACGACCTCCTTCCCGTTCACCGTGAGGCGGACCTTTTTGTGCTCCACGTCGCTTGAATAGCTCATGATCTGGTCGTAATAGTCCCGGGAGGCCTGGTCGGGGATGATCTTGAGGGACTTGAGTATATCCAGGCCGCATCCGTGGTCGATGAACGTCGCGTCGAAGAACTCGGGGGTGATACGGTACCTGACGGTGATGGATCGGCAGAGGTTTTGCGCGCAGACGGAGACCCCCTCCTGCTTCTTGAGGGTGCCCTGGATCGCGTTGGTGAGCGCCTCGTCCACGGCGATGATGATCTCGTCGATCTCCATCTGCGGAAATTTCATCGCGGTGAGGTCGGCGATAAGCCGCGTGACGACTTCGGGTACCACGGCCGTGCCGGCGTTGTAGCTGTCCAGGAACTGGATTTCCCTGTCTGCGGTCATTTCTATCCTGGTATTATTATCGAAGCTTTGAGGTCCGAAATTTACTCACCCCGGGAAAAAGCGGGCATTATGACAAGTGCCTAATCTGGTCCATGCCGCGCATTTCTACAACAATTTAATGTGGCGCCGCGTAAAAATGTATTGAAAAAACCACTCCACCCGCTTTTCACTAACCGGAAACGAGGAGACAACCATGAGAAAAATTCTATTTTCCGGATGCCTGTGCTTCTGCGCCATAGTCATGACGTGCAGTCCGGAGCCCAGGCGCTTCGTCGACGCGGACACCCTGCTGGGACGCATGTCCCTGGAACAGAAAATCGGGCAGCTCCTGATGGTGGGCGTTCCCGGGAACGCGATGTCCGACGCGAGCCGGGCCATTCTGGAAAAATATCTCCCCGGCGGAATCATACTCTACGGCTATAATATAGACCAGCGGCAGGGCCCGGCACGCTACGTCGCCGCGCTGCAGGAATCGTCCATGAAATATTCGGGCATTCCCCTGTTCATCTCCACGGACCAGGAGGGGGGCAGGGTGTACCGCATAACCCAGGGGGTGACGCAGTTCCCCGGCAATATGGCGTTCGGGGTGGTGAACGACACGGACCTGATCTACGACGCGTCGCGCATTCTGGGGATGCAGCTGCGCGCCGCGGGGGTGAACATGAACCTTGCCCCGGTGCTGGACGTCAACAACAACCCGGACAATCCCGTGATCAATTCCCGCTCATTCGGCTCGCGGGCGGACGTAGTCGCCCGGATGGGCCGGTTCTACGTGAAGGGCCTGCAGAAGGCGCGCTGCATCGCGGTGGGCAAGCACTTTCCGGGACACGGCGACACGAACCGGGATTCGCACCTTACCCTGCCGGTCATCACGCACGATATGGAGAGACTCGCGAGTCTCGAGCTCAATCCATTCGACGCGGCCATAAAGTCGGGCATGGAGGTCATAATGACCGCGCATATCAGCTATCCCACGATACTCAAAAGCGACATCCCGGCCACACTTTCGCGCGAAATGCTGACCGACCTGCTTCGTACGAAGATGGGCTTCCAGGGGCTCGTGATCACCGACGACCTTGAGATGCACGCGATCTCGAAGATGATGGGGATCGGCGAGGCCGCCGTGAGAACGATCGAGGCGGGAGGGGACATTATACTGGTATCGAGCCATGGGACCACGGTGCCGCTCGTACACGAGGCGCTCACGAAGGCGGTCAAGTCGGGCGCGCTCCCGGTCGAGCGGGTGAACCAGTCCGTGCGAAGGATCCTCGAACTGAAGCTGCGCTACGGGATTATGAAGCTTGAGAACGGCAAGGCGGCGCCGGACCAGGCCAGGTATTCCGGGCGCGAAACGGAGCTCCTGGGCAAGGCCGATGCGATCAACGCGGCCGCCTCGGCGGAGGCTATTTACTATCGCGGGCCCGAGACCTTCGATGCCCTGTTCGCCGATAAATCTTCAAAGAAAAAAATCGTGATCAGCCCTCACGCCGTTCTTCGCGCGGAGATCGCGAAGCTCAACGATCCCGCGATCGCGGTGATCGACGCGGAGGCGCGCCTGGCCGACATTCTGCCGCGTGACGGAAGCGGCGCGCTGGTGTTCTATCACACCGACTGGTACATCGATCCCCAGCTCGCCGGGGTGCAGGGCCTCGCGCAGAATCGCCGGGTGAAACTCGTGATCCTGGCGACGGGGAACCCGTTCCCGGTCGCGAAGCAGCACACGGTGCCGCGCGTTCTCTTCTCGTTCTCCAACAGCGAAGAATCGATGCGCCAGATCGCGCGCACGCTCGCGGGCGCGGTGAAGGCGCGGGCAAAAATAAATCTCGCGATCGAGACGCCCGCGGTCGAGGGAGCCGCGCGCTAATCCGCGTTCGGGGGCCGCATGAAAGCGGGGGTGTATCTCCATATTCCCTTCTGCCGCTCGAAGTGCGATTACTGCGGATTTTACTCCGTCCCGGTGGACGGCATGGAGCCGGGCGCCCGGGACGGGCTGCTGGCGCGTTATGCGGAAAAGCTTATCGTGGAGCTGCGCGCGAGGGCCGGCGAAATAGCGGATACGGGCGCCGATACGCTCTACCTGGGCGGGGGCACCCCCTCGCTCATGGGGCCCGCCCTGGCGGGAAGGCTTATCGACGCGGTGCGCGGGAGCGTCGACCTCGACAAGGACGCGGAAATCACGCTCGAGTGCAACCCGGAGGATTTCACCCCGGAGACCCTGGCCGGTTACCGCGATGCCGGGATAAACCGCGTAGTGCTGGGGGTGCAGACACTCCGCGCGGAGGAGTGGCGGTTTATCGGACGGCGCGCCCGCCTGTGCGGGGAGGCCGACCTCCGTGCCTTCATGGGGGTACCGGGAATCGCGCACTGCGTCGACCTCATCGCGGGGATACCGGGCGGGAACCCGGAGGACGCGCGAGGGGATGCGCACGCGCTCCTGGATGTCCGCCCGGAACACGTTTCGGCCTACATGCTTTCCCTGGAAAAGGGCACCCCGCTTGCCGCGCGTTTCCGCTCTACATTCGAAAGCGAGAAATCCTCGCGCGATTCCTTCGAGGCGCTCATGGACGGGCTGGTCGGGGGCGGCTACACGCATTACGAGATATCGAATTTTGCGCTGCCCGGCTTTCAATCGCGGCATAACCTGAAATACTGGAGGTTCCTGCCGTACCTTGGTCTGGGAGCCTCCGCGCACTCGTTCACCGGGGGCATGCGCCGCTACAATGTCCAATCTATGGATGAGTACGTCAGCGAAAACGGGGTGCGGCTTTCGCTCGACGCGCGCGGGGCTAACGCCGCCGCGGCCGAATTCATCATGACGGGGCTCAGACTCATCGAGGGCATCTCGGTCTCGTATTTCGAGGAAATGCTGGGGTTCCCCCTTCCCGACGGTGTGGCCAGGAGATTTGAAGAGCTCAAGGATGAGGGACTGGTCGAACGAACGCATGATGATGCGGGCAACGGGATTATACGCCTCACCAGGGAAGGGCTCTTTAGGGCGGACGATGTTATTTTTCGCGCGTCGGAGCCGCTGCTGTAACGGTTATTCGCGGATTATGAAGTACTTCTTGTAGTTGTTATGAAGCCGTGCGTAGTGGTCGGCCAGGTTTTCGTTCCCGGCCAGCGAGTAGAACAGGTACAGCAGGTAGGATGCCTTGATCACGTAAATATTGAGATCGCGTCCCTTGAGTCCCTTAGCGATCTCGTGGCGCCCCTTCTTCATGAGATCGAGCCCGAGCTGGAGGTGCTGTGCGAGGTTGTTGATATCGGCCTTGAGGTCCGTGTTGCCCCTCTTGAAAAGGTCCCGCACCTTCAGCTCGTCGATGCTTCCCGACATGAGAAGATACTTTTTCAAAAGCTTCATCGAATTGCTGATCGAGGCTTTGCTCGCGGCTTCCTTGAAGAGCTGCTCGAACCTCTCGAACGAAACGAGTTTCTCCTGGTCGTTCTCGGGGTGGCGTCCGTGGATCATCTTGAAGAGATTGAACGCGATGGTTTCCACCTCCTTGCAGTCCGAATCCGCGTCGATGAGTTTCTGGAGCTTGTTGAAATTGGCCGGGTTGCGATCGAGTATCTTGATATACAGCGCGATCCCCTTGAGCGCCTCCAGGTAGACGGGCATGGTCTGCGAGGAAAAATTTCCCTGCGTATAGTATTTCATGCCCTCGAGGATCATGGGGGACTGGGCGGTCATGAGCAGGGCGTCCATGTCCGGGTTGAAGTCCTTGGATGAGCGCCGCTGGGGCGTGTGTTCGACCTCTTCGAATCCGGGCACCTCGTCAAGCGAGGGCAGGGTTATCTCCGGCTCCTTTTCGGGAATAACAGGGGATTTCGAATCTTTCTTGATATCGCCGGCGAACGGATTGTCGAGGTCTACGTCTATGTCGAAAAAATCAAGATCCATGTCGTTCGCTTTTTTCTCTTCTGGCATGCCGGCCCCTCGCCTCGCTGAAAACGGCGTATCATTAGCGTAGGCGGGGGAGCGATTATGTCAATAGTTTTTACTTAAAAAAGGCCTGCGCCTCATTCCTCGATGATATCGTACACGATCTGGAAGCCGACAAGGCTTGCCAGGACGGCCTTGAAGGGCATGCCCTTCGTCATGGAGATGAGATGCTCGTTCGTCACCCCCTGAAACCTCCAGGAGCCCCCGTCGGCGAAGATGCTGCCGCAGTATTCAAGGGTGTCCATATCGTACATTTTCACTTCCATGCCTTGCTCTCCATCCGGATAGGTATCATGTGCACAGCCTGATCTTTCCCAGCGCTTCCCTGATCACGCTCCAGTGAACGGGGTCGCGTGCGTATAACGTCGTGAGCGCGGGACGCGCGGCCGGATCGCCGCATTCCCCCAGCGAGACGATGATCCTCACGCGCACCTGGGCGTCCCTTTCCGCCTCCAGCGCGCGAAGCAGCGCCGGAGCGGCGCGCGCGTCCCCCGCGCGGCCCACGGCCAGGGCCGCGCGCATACGCACCAGCGGATGTTCGTGCGCGAGCAGGGGGAGAACCGGCTCCATGTAGCGCGCGGCGGGGAAACGGGCTAGCGCCGCGGCCGCCTGACTGCGCTGCACCCCCATCCCCGGGTCGGCAAGGACGTCGATGAGCGTGGGTATGGCTCCTTCGTCGCCGATAGAGCCCAGGGCCCACGCCGCCATGTCCCGCACCAGGGGGTCCGCGTCCCGGGCGGCCGCCCCGCAAAGCGCTTCCACCGCAGCGCGATCGCCGATAAGACCCAGGATGCGCGCAATGCGGCGCCTGATGTCCGGTTCCCGGTGCGCCAGTGTTGCGATGAGACGTTCTGTCGATCCGGCACCGGTGCGCGCCAGGACTCCATAAAGCGCATCGCGCACGGCGTCATCGCTTTTTTCGAGCCTGCCCAATAAAAATTCGGCGCCGATGCCGCCGGTGTGCGCGAAATACGATTCCGCGGCCGCGCGCACCCTGTGGTCACGGTCCATGAGCAGGGGAAACAGGCGCTTCATGGCAGCATCGCCCTCCTGCTCCGCCACCGACAGGAGCGCGTCCCTGCGCACGTCGGGGAACGGACTGGCCAGGAGCCCGATAAGGGCCGGACGCGCATCGGCCCCAATGCGTCCCAGGATGGAAAGCGCTTCCCTGCGTGTGTCGTCGCCCAGGGAGGGAAGCGCATCCACGAGCGGCCTTACCGATGGTTTCCCGATCCCGGCGAGACACCACGCCGCCTGCTCGCGGGCGAGCATCCCGGGATGCCCGAGCATGCGCACCAGGGACGGGATGGCCGGGCGCCCCAGGCGGGTGAGCGCCCATGCTACGTTCTGCCGGACCCCGGCGTCCGGATCGAGAAGCGCGCGCAGGAGCGGTTCGACCGAACGGCGCGCGTGAAGTATGCCCAGGAGCTCCGCGGCGCCGGAGCGCATGCGGGCGCTCTCGTCCGAAAGGGCTTTCTCGAGGGGCGGCACCGCGGCCGCGCCCGCGCGGGACAGGACCCATGCCGCGGTCTCGCAAAATGCCGCATCGTCGTCGTCCAGCGCGCGTACGAGGACCGGGACGGCCTCGCGCGCGTGCCGGAGAATCCGCGCCGCGACCTCTTCGCGGTCGGTCCCGGCCGGGTCGCGCAGCTGCCGGATGAGGTCCGTGATGGTGTCGCGGGTGCGGGACATGTCCTGTTCTGCCGTTCGTGTATCGGACCGTCATAATCCGCAGGGCGCCGGCGCACAAGAATAATTCATTGACGGGATCGGAGATTTCCGTTATCAGGATGCCGTGGCCGTCGCGTGTGCAGCCACGCGAGTCGTGAAAACGGGGAAGGTAAGGAGCCGGAACACCATCATGGCGAAAGCATCGGGCACGGGCGGGAAAAAGAAGACGACCAAAACGGGGACGCGTCCCAAGAGTGCGCCCAGGGCCAAGGCCGCGCCCAAAAAACCAGCCGCACCCGCCGGTCCCGCGCCGGGTTCGCGCTCCATGGGCCCCGCCGCCGTGCTCGTGATCCTCGCGCTCCTTATCGTGATCGTGTTCATGGTGAACCGGTTCTATTTCTCCGGGGAAGGGACGAAGCGCGCGGATGCTCCCGTCCGGGAGCGCAGGGAGGCGCGCGTCGCGGGAGAGGACGACGATGACGAAAAATCGGCGCGTGAAGACCGCGAGAAGGACCGGAAGGAGAAGGAAGCCGCGAAGGCCAAAGCCGGGAAGGAGGGTCCGATAGAGCGGGACCTGCGCATATACCTGGTCCGCTTCAACGAGCGGACAGAGAAGACGGAGCTCGCGTCCGTCTCCCGCCGCGTGAAGGCCGAGGAGCCGCTCGAGGCCGCGCTGCAGGAGCTTCTAAAAGGTCCCAGCGGCGCCGAGAAGCGCGGCGGGCTCCTGAGCGCGATGCCCGACAGGCTCGCGATCCGCAACGTGACCGTCCGGAACCGCACCGCCTACATCGACTTCAACGACGCATTCGAAGAAAACGCGATCGGGAACATCATCCAGAGCCGCATCGACCAGATAGTTTTCACCGCGACGCAGTTCGACGACGTCGAGGGCGTCGTGATACAGGTGAACGGGGCGACGCGAAAATTCGTGGGCGGGGACGGGGTGGTGCTGAACAACCCGCTCACACGAAAGCAAAGGTGACCATGGGGCCCTACGAGATCGAAATCAAGGCGCACTGCGACGACCTGGACGCCGTGCGGGGGCGTATTTCCGCGATGGGCGGTACACCCCTGCGTTCCGGCCGCGAGGAGGACACCTATTTCGGTCATCCCTCGCGCGATTTTGCCGCGACGGACGAGGCCGTCAGGATGCGCGTGCGCGGCGGGAAGGCGATACTCACCTACAAGGGGCCCAAGGTAAGCGGGCGCTCCAAGTCGCGCTATGAGAAGGAGACCGGCGTCGAGGACGGCGATGCGTTGTGCGAAATCCTCCTGAAGCTCGGATTCGTGCGCGTGGAAACGGTCGTGAAGGAGCGGGAGATATTCCTGCTGGACGGCGTCGAGGTGTGCCTGGACCGCGTGCAGGGGGCGGGCACCTTCGTGGAGCTCGAATTGCAGGGGGAGGACGTGAGCGCCGTCGAGCACGAACTGTTCGCCCTCGCGGAGCGGCTGGGCCTGGATCGCTTCGAGCGGCGGTCCTACCTGGAGCTCGTCCTGGGCGCGTAAATATAAATCATTCACCCGGAGGTTTATCGTGAAAAAAGGCGTAAAAAACGCGTTCCTTGTCGCCATCGTTCTCGTCGTCCTGATCGTGGGTTTTCTGGGGGCAATGACCGTTCGCTTCGTCATGGAAACAAGGAAGATGTCCCCCCTGCCGACCGGCATAGTCGCCGAGGGCGTGTACGCCGTCAAAGACGATTACGTCAACCTGTTCGTGATTAAGAAGGGCGATTCCATCGTCGTCGTAGACGGGGCCATCGATGCGGGGGTCGTAAGCGCGGAGCTGGCGAAGCTCAAGATCGACCCGGCGCAGGTGCGCGCGGTATTCCTGACGCATACCGATAACGATCACGTCGCGGCCGTGGGATTGTTTCCCCGCGCGAAGGTGTATATCGGTACGGAGGAAGAGCAACTGCTGGACGGCAGGCTTCACAGGATGTTGATCTTCAACAACAGCCTCACGCGATCGTATGAAAAACTGGCGGACGGGCAGGTGATCGTACTGGGCGACATCAGGGTGAAAGCGATATCGACCCCCGGTCATACGCCGGGATCATTCTGCTTTCTCGTAAACGATTCGCTTCTTTTTACCGGAGACACGCTCGCGCTCCGGGACGGCGCCGCAATGACGTTCAACGAGCTCTTCAACATGGACACCGCGACCGAAGAGACCACGATTCGCAGCCGCATCGCGCCGCTGCGTGGGGTGAAATATGTTTTCACCGCCCATTACGGATTCAGCGATAATTTCGCGAAGGTCTTCGCGGCCTGGCAGAAATAATACCGGACCGGGGGATACCGGGCGGCCCCGGGCGCGTCGTACTCGCTCCAGGGTCCCTACGAAACCTTGAAGAACTCGATGTGACGCGCGAGCGCTTCGGCCTGCGCGCTGATCTCCTCTGCCGATGAAGCAATTTCCTCGGCAGAGGCCGCGACGTTCTGGGTGAGATTATTGATCTGGTCCACGGTCGAGGTCATCTCCCTGTTCGCGGTCTTCTGTTCGTCGGTGGAGAGAGAGATGCTCTCGGCCATCTCCATCACCCTCTTCGTATCCGTCACCACCTTCTCGCCGAAGGCGTTCTGCGATTTGGCGGATTCCGCGATCTTGCGCACCATGTCGTCCGTGCGGCGGATGTTTTCGATTATCGAAACCAGGGCGGCCGAGGTGCTGTCCACGTACTGCGTACCGCGCCCGACCTCCTCCAGGCCCGCCCGTACCAGGCTGTTGATGCTCTTGGTGCTCTCCGCGGTCTGGTCCGCGAGCTTGGAAATCTCGTCGGCGACCACCGCGAAGCCGCGCCCGTGCTCGCCCGCGCGGGCCGCCTCGATCGCGGCGTTCAGGGCCAGCAGGTTCACCTGGTCCGAGATGTCGCTGATCATTTTCACGATTTCCGATATCTGCGAGGTGCTCGTATTGATGCTGTGCATGCCGGTGATGGTGTTCTGCATGAGCTCGTTGCCCTTCTGCGCCTCGAGCGTGGAGTTGTGCGCCATGCCAAGCGCCTGGGATGCGAAGTCCGACACCTCGCGCACCAGGCGCTTGAGCTCGTCCATGCTGTTGTAGGTCGCCTTCGCGAAATCCGACTGGTCCTTCGCGTTGATCGAAATTTGTTCGATCGAGCTCGAAACCTCCTCGAGCGAGGCGGTGGTCTCCTCCACGGCGGCGGCCTGTCCCTGGGCGTTCTGCGAAAGGTCCTGGCTGGTGCTCGCGAAATTCTCGGCGGCCCCCGCGAGCTGGCGTGAAGAATCGAGCGCGATATGGATTATCTCGCGGAGTTTTGAGATCACGATCTTCTGGTGGCGGATAAGCTCCCCGAATTCGTCCGGGACGTAATCGGTCATCTCGCCGGTAAGATCGCCCGTGGACATCCTGCCCAGGAAGACGATCATCCTGTGTATCGGGTCGGAAAACGCGCGCGCGATCCACTGAAGTATCGAAACGAAGAGGGTGATGGAGATGAATATTCCGGCGAGGATAAACATGATCTGGCGGTCAACCCCCGCGAGGAACTCGGCGCGGTCTTCCATGAGCACCAGGAAGTTCCCGGTCTGCGTGATCTCCTCCGCGTACATGTACTTGGGGATGCCGTCGAAGATAAGAGCGTCGAAAGATTTGTCGGTCGGCGACGACAGCTTCCCGATGCCCGCGAACCGGCGGCCGTCCTCCACGATATCGGCCCCTATTATTTTACCGGAATGCTTGTCCGCGAGGTCGAGCACGATCCGGCCGTCGCGCGAAAAGATCATGTACCGGGATGTCTTTATTATGGTGCGATCGATCGCTTCCTTTTCGATGAAGTCGATCACCAGGCTTGCCCCGAACATGCCCACCATGCGCCCGCCGCGCGTGATGGGGACTGCGACAACGATCACCGGGAGCCCCGTCGATTTGCTTATGATCGGCTCCGAATACACCGTCTTCCCGGTGCGCCACACCTCCTTGAAATAATCGCGGTCGTTCACGTTCTTGTAATCGTTCGTACTGAACGCGCCCCTTCCGTCGGGCCCCGCGATGAAATACACCGCGACCAGTTCGTCCTTTGTTTTGTGCAGGTCCGCCAGGAAGTCCTTGATGCGGGGCAGGTCCATTGACTGCACTATGTCGCTTTTCGCATATGCCGCGAGCTCGGTCTCGGCGCGGTGGAACACGTGGCCCAGGAGAAGGTTCGATTTGTGCACGGTGTTCACCAGGGTTTCACGAGCGAATTTAAGATTTTCCTGGTACGACAGGCTGTAGGTGAGGACTCCCACGAGGACGAACAGCAGCAGCGTTGGGGAAAGGAGAATGATGAGGAGTTTTGAAAAAATGGAAAGGGGCTTGTAGTCCGCATGCTCGTTGACGGGGTAGAGCGCCTGCTTGGTGAGAAGGTAATATATGCTGGAGGTAATGACCGCCAGGATGGAGAGGACCAGGAAAAAGAACGCCGTTGCCAGAATCGAATGGAAGACGCCCCTGGAGTAGGCAATGACAGCCGACGCAAGGGTGCCCGCGACATTGGCGGCGAACATCACTCCCGCGGTAAGCATTGAATAGCGATTGATGAATGCGGCGGGCGCATCCTTTCCGGAACCGCCCGAAACGCCGGTACAAAGGCGCAGGTTTGCAGAGAGTCTCCTGTTCAGGTACATCACCGTGGAACAGGAGATGGTTCCGAATGAACCCGAGATGACCGCGATCAGGTGAACGATGGAAACCAGCTCCCGTTGCACGAGCAGTGCGAGAATCGTGGCGCAGCTCGCGTACACGAGGAAAAGGTAAAAAAACCATTTTAAGGATTGGGAAGCGACTGACTGAAGCTCGTAGCGGATCATGGGGGTTCTCCTTCCAAACTTTCTCTATAGGGACCGAATCCTGTAGCCCGTCCCCCATGCATTGCCGGGAGTAGCGGGTCCGTGTCCGGGCACGGGGAACGCGTGCTTAAAGAAAATATCGCACAAAAAACAATTTAAGACAAGAAATAATGCAAGGATTGCCGGGACGTACGTAGCTAGCCGCCGGGGATTTCTGTGCCGGCGCGCAGGCCTGACTCCATGAAAAATGAAACGGGCGGGGATGATAATTCCCCGCCCGCGGATGACTGCCGCGAAAGTATTTTATTTTACTTCGACGCCTTTATCTTCTCGAGCTCGGTCGCCCTGAGCTCCTTCCTCAAAATCTTTCCCACGCCGCTCTTCGGCAGCGCGTCGATGAACTCGACGGTGGTGGGAACCTTGTACTTCGCGAGCTTCTCCTTGCAGTAGCCGATAACCTCTTCCTGGGTGAGGGTCTCGCCCGGTTTCAGCACGACGAACGCCTTGACCGTCTCGCCCCGGTAGGTATCGGGAACCCCTATCGCGCATGCCTCGAGGATTTTCGGGTGCTCGAACAGCACCTCGTCGATATCGCGCGGGTAGATGTTGTAACCGCCGGCAATGATCATGTCCTTCTTCCGGTCCACGATGTAGACGTACCCCTCCTCGTCGAACTTGCCTATATCGCCGGTAAACAGCCATCCGTCCTTGAGGACCTTGACCGTCTCGTCCGGCATGTTGTAGTATCCGCCCATGACCTGGGGCCCTTTGATGAGAACCTCTCCCTCGGAACCGACCGGCATTTCCTTCGTTCCTTCCTCAAGGTCGACGATTTTAATCTGCGTATCGCACACGGGAAGGCCCACCGAGCTGGCCTTGGTCTTGCCGCCCCACGGGTTGATGGTGGCCACGGGACTGGTCTCGGAGAGGCCGTATCCCTCACAAATCTGCGAGCCGGTCTTCGCCTCGAAGGCCTTTATGACCTCGACGGGCAGGGGGGCCGCCCCCGAGAAGCACCCTTTTATCGAGGAGATGTCGTACTTCGCGAGCTTCGGGTGGTTGAGGAGCCCCACGTACATGGTGGGAACCGCGGGAAAGAAATTTACCTTATGCTTGTGGACCGCCTCCAGGATCACCTCCGGCTCGGGGCGCGGAATGAGCACCGAAGCCCCCCCCATCCAGAGCGCATAGTTCATGACCGTGGTGAGGCCGAACGAATGGAAGAAGGGGAGAACCCCCAGCCCCGTCAGCGCGCCGCGTCCGAACTCCGGGAACCACGCGCGGATCTGCTGGACGTTGCACGCCAGGTTGCTGTGGGTCAGCATTACCCCCTTGCTCACACCCGTGGTACCCCCGGTATACTGGAGATTGGCGAGCGAATCGAACTCCACCTTCACGGACGGGTCCGTGGACGGCGCGCTCTTGAGGATGTCCATCCATTCGATCACGTCGACCGTGGGCGGAATGTCGCGGTGCTTGTCCTTGGCCACGATGGGAAGAAGCTGTTTCTTGGGGAAGCCCAGGTGGTCGCGGATATGGGCGACCACGATCTTCTTGACCGGGGTTTTGGGCCGCAGCGCGATCATGCGCGGCGCGAGAAGGTCGAGTGTCACGAGAATCGTCGATTCGGAATTGATCAGTTGGTGCTCGAGCTCACGATCGGTATACAGGGGGTTGTTCATGACCACTACCGCCCCCACCCGCCACGCGCCGTGCGACGCGATGACGATCTGGGGCATATTGGGCATGAGCATCGCCACCTTGTCTCCCTTCTTGACGCCGTTCTGGATGAGCCAGTTTCCGAACTGGTTCACCATCTGGTCCAGCTTTTTATACGTGATCACCTTGTCCAGGAAAATGAGCGCAGGCCTGTCAGGGAATTCGCGTGCGCTGCGTCCCAGGGCCTCCGCGACGGTGACTTTCTCGTAATCCAGGCAGATGGGCACTCCGGGCGCATAAGATTTCTCCCATAAATATGCCATTGTGTGAACCTCCTTGATGTATGTAGTATTTCTATGCGCGGCACGGGGATCTCAATGCTATGAGTATGGATATAAATAATCAAAAGTCAAGCTTTATTGTATTACACCCATTCACTTGAGTCGCCCGGAAGGGAGTTGGATTCCGGAGGATTCGTTAAAAAAACAGCCCATCGTAAGGCGTGAATAGTTAATCACGCCTGCGGTTTCGGGGTAGCCCTCTGAAAAGCGCGGGGCGCAGATACTGCATATCGATCGACGGAAGCCCGTGTCCCCGGCAAAAAAACGGTTGACGAATCCATTCCCCGGGCGCATTGATGAGCGAGCGCTCACTCATTAATTGTGCGCCGATTTACAGGGAGGATTCAACCGATGAAAATAGCCTTTATCACCGGCGGGGGCGATTCCGCGGGAATCAATTCCGCCATCGCACGGTCGATCATGCACGGGTTTTCCCGCTACGGCGACAGTTTCGTCGGTGTGGAAAAGGCGTTCGAGGGCCTGGCCGCGGAGCGCGTCGACGAATACCTTCGGCCCCTTTCCGCCCGGAATGCGGCCGGCATTTTCGATTCGCCCAGCACCATCCTGGGCTCCTCCCGGTTCGCCCCGTTCAAGGGGGCCGGCGTCTCCTGGGCCCCGGCGCGCATCATTGAAAACTGCACGCATGCCGGGATCGACGCCATCATCGCGACGGGCGGGAACGATACCATCGAGAGCGCCCTGGGCGTCCACGGGCTGGGCATTCCCATCATCGCGGTCCCTAAAAGCATCGACAACGATATCAGCGGCACCGACTGGATGCTGGGCGCGAACACCGCCGTGGATTTCGCGGTGAAGGCGTTCAGGAGCACCGCGGTATCGGCGGAGACCCACGCGCGGATAAATGTAAACGAGATCATGGGCAGGAAAGCAGGCTGGCTCGCGTACCTCGTGGGGATAGGCAGCGGGGCCGATATCATCCTCGTCCCCGAGAAGGCCTTTTCCATGAACGGGCTCGCCTGCCGGGTGCGCGAAATATTCGAGCGCAAGGGCTGTGTGAACATTATCGCCGCGGAGGGGATCACCTTCCGCCTGGACGATCCGGTGATTGCCCGTTACGCGGGCGCCGATTCGCCCGACCGCATCCTGGGTGCCATGCTCTGCGAGAAGCCCGAGTACGACCCGCACGGAAACGCGAAGCTAGGGGGCGCGGGAATGATCCTCCAGCGCATGCTCGCCGCGGAGCTCGGGTGTCCCGCGAGCGCCGTGCGGCACTCGAATATCGGGTTTGCGCTCAGGGGGCTTCAGCCCAATGCCTTCGACATCAACCTGGGCCAGCGCTTCGGACGCAGGGCCATCGATCTCCTCCATGAAGGGAAATCGGGGCTCATGACCGGAATCCAGGGAAACCGGATCGCCGCAGTCCCGCTTGCGGACGCCCTTCCTCAATATACGCTCGACTCCCTGGACGAGGCGGAGCTCGCGGATTTCGGCGTATTCTTCGAGGCGCGGGGGAGAGAGGAATTCCGTACCGCATCGTGATCCGGCGTGCGGGGCAAGCCGCTATGGTGCACTAGTTCAGGACTTGTACGCCGCTTACCGTCACAGGAGCGATGCGGTATGGAGGGTGCGTCATTCAAGGTGCATGGATGAACTGTACGAGGGCGCATCGGACCCCGAAAAAACTGCTTGAAGCATGGGAATGTATGCAGTAAAGAAAAACCTGCAGCCCGTGATCCGCGGGAAGCGGATTTTAATCCTGACCAGGAGCGCACCAATGGACTATTTTACCGGAAAAACCGTATACATCACCGGCGGCTCGAGCGGCATCGGTCTCGCGACGGCGCGGGAGCTTTCGGGACGCGGCGCGCACATGGTGCTCATCGCGCGCGACGCGGCTAAGCTCGACATGGCGCTCCGGGAACTCAAGGCGCGCACCGGTTCGCCCGGTCAGAAGATCGCGACCGTTTCCGCGGACGTCGCCGATACCGCGCGGATCGCGGAAATAATGGAAAAGGCGGCGCGCGATCACGGAATCCCGGACATCCTCATCAACGGGGCGGGCGCGGGGCACTTCGGCACCTTCGAGGAGACCGACCCGGCGACGGTCAGGCGCATCTTCGATGTGAACGTGATCGGCCTGCAGTGCGTGAGCCGCGCGCTCATTCCCCTGATGAAAAAGAAGGGCGGGGGCATCATCGTGAACGTGTCCTCGCTCGCCGGGCTTATCGGCATGTACGGATACTCGGCCTACGGCGGATCGAAGTACGCGGTGGTGGGCATGTCCGAGGCGATGCGCGCGGAGCTTCGTGAAAGCAATATCCGCGTCCAACTGCTCTGTCCGCCGGAGATCGACACGCCCATGGTAAGGGAGGAGCGCAAATCCATCACTCCCGAGGGGCTCGCCCTGAAGAAGATGGCGGGTCAGCTTACCGCGGACGTCGCCGCGCGCGCCCTGCTCAGGGGCATACGCAGGGGGAGCTTCATCATCATCCCGGGATTTATGGCGCGGACGACCTACAGGCTCTCGCGCCACTTCCCGCGTTTTTCGAGAATGGTGAGCGACCTCGTCGTGAAGATGAACAGGGGAAAGACGAAGGCGGCCTGACCCTGTTCAGCGCACGCTCATGAACGCGTACTCGCCGCATACACCGTCGTTGTCCGCGGGATTGAATTCCTTCCGGAACAGGAAGTAACCCCCCTTTGCGAGCCCGTCCATGATGGAAATAAATTGACTGAACTGGGGTTGCGTCCAGATATGGAACTCGACGAGCACCTGCCGGACGCCCAGCTTCCCCAGCGCGCCGGATTCGATAAGCGCGAGGAGAACCGGGAACTCCCCGCCCTCGATGTCCATCTTGAGAATGTCGATCCTCGTGTGGCCCAGTGAGCGGGCAATTTCCTCAAGGCCCTTCACCTCGCAGCGCGCTCCCTCGATCACCAGATCCCATGCGCGCGTCTTTTCCAGGGATACCGGGCCGATGCCCACGGGCTGGTAATGTATCATTCCCGCGCCGCACCGCCAGGAGCGCTCCTTTTCGGGAAAGCGCGCCTTGACGGAAGGCGAGGGATCGAACATGTAGACCTGGCAGCCGAAAAGCCCGGCCATGCCCGTGTCGAAGGAAATGTCTCCGCCCACGCCGAACGAATAGACGATCGCGTGCTCCGGGAGCGCCTGGGGATTGCACACCCATTTTCCGCCGTCGTCGTTTCTTCCCACCCGCATCGCGCAGTCGCAATCGGCCACGGCGTCGAACATGAACCCGCGATGCGATCCGTGGATCGTGTTCGCGCACTCGGGGCACCGGGCGAAGCGCGCGAGCAGGCGCTCCTGTTCCGCGATCCGCGCCCGCGCGATGTCGGACTTCGAGCGCGGTAAAGCCGAGGAGGCGTACTCGGCGTTCCGCGATGCGATGAATTCGGAGTAGGGCGCGGGCTTCGTTTTGGCGGAATCGCGCTCCCCGGCGGACGGTTTCGGAGAGAAGATTTCCGCGCAGGTCGCCAGTGCGCATAACGGCAGGAAGCAGGTGATGATGAGTGCGATTTTTTTCAGCAAGGGATTTTCCTCTTGGCATGGAATCGGGGAAGGGTCCGCTTTGCGGCCGGACATTCCGGGTACGCTCGGTTTTTACGAAGCGCGGATCAACACCGGCGCGCGTCAGCGGAGCTTGTATCCCTTCGCCGCGAGGTCCTGTATCACCTTCTTCTGGAGCTTGTCGATCTCTTCCGGGCCGAGCGTTCTTTCGCGCGCGGCGAAGATGATCTCGAATGAGACGGATTTGCTCTCCGCGGGGATGGGATCGCCCTGGTAGACCGAAATCGGGCGGACCGATCGAATGAATTCGCGGCTGCTTCGCCGGATGATATCGGCGATCGAGCCCGCGTAGTCGAGCCTGTCCGCGAGCACGGAGACCTCGAAGGGAACCTCGGGGAATTTCTGCAGCTCCGTGAACGACATCTCCTCCACGGGCGCGCCAAAGAGCGCGTCCATGTCCAGGTCAAAGAGCGCCGCCTGCCCGTTGATCCCGAACGATTCCCGGACGCGGGGATGGAGCTCGAAAATGAGACCGGCCTCTTTTCCGCCAACAACCACGCGCATCGATTTTCCGGGATGCGCGTACGGCGGAAGCGCGTCCTGCGCGGGAGCGTATCGGACCTCGCGTATGCGGAGCTGGTCCAGCAGGTCGGCGACCGCGGTCTTGGCGCTGTAGAACAGGGGGGAGGCGGTCTTTTTCTGGAAGAACGCCCCGGTCACCCGCGTAGTTTCCCCGGCGAGTGTCGTATCGGTACGGCTCACTTTCATGTATGTGCGCCCCAGCTCGAACACCTTAAAAGAAGCGTGAAAGCGCTGGTTGAGTTCCACGGTGCGCACCAGGTTGGGCAGGAGGCTCCTGCGCAGCCGGTCCTGCTCGCTCGACAGGGGGTTCTTGAGGCGGAGCTCGGCGTCATCGTTCACGCCCAGCCTGTTGAGTGCGTCGTCGCCCACGAAGGAATAATGGCTCACCTCGATCATGTTGTGGTGGCGCACGAGGATGTCCTTGACGCGCCGCTCGAAGAGGCGTTTCAGGTTGCGCGCGGGAGCGGCGCAGGGAACCATGGGAGGCTTCTGCGGGATGTTATCGTACCCGAAGATGCGGCCCACCTCCTCGACGATGTCGTCGGGAATGGAAACGTCCTTGGTCGCGCGATATGTGGGTACGTCGATTGCGAGCGCCGTACTCTCGCCGGAAAGCCCGAAATCCAGGGAGCCCAGTATGGACTTTATCCGCGCATCGTCGACGGGGTGTCCCAGCTTGCGCCGAATGGTATCGGTGCTCGTGACGATGCGGACCGGTTTCGCCTTCGCGGGATACGCGTCGACAATAGGGCCCATTGGTTCCGCGCCGGGAATGGCCTGCATGATGAGGTCGCAGCATCGTATGATAGCCGCGGGGCATAATTCCGGGTCCAGTGATTTTTCGAAGCGGATCGCCGCCTCGGTGCGGAGGGAGAAGCGCCCCGAGCTCTTGCGGATATTTACGGGATTGAAGTTCGCGGCTTCGAGGACGATCTCGTGCGTGCCGTCCTCTATCTCGGAATTGCCGCCTCCCATGACGCCCGCGAGTGCGATCGCGCCGCCGGAATCGGCGATCACGACGTCCTCGCGGGTGAGCGCATGCACCTGGCCGTCCAGCGTGGTGAGCGTTTCACCCCCGCCGGCGAGCCTGACGATGATCTCGTTCCCGCGCAGCTTCGCGCGGTCGAAGGCGTGCATGGGCTCGCCGATCTCGACCATCACGTAGTTGGTGATGTCGACGATATTGTTTATGGGGCGCATGCCGATCGCGCTGACCGCCGCCTTAAGCCAGTCCGGCGATTCGGCGATACGGATATTTTTCATTGCAAGGCCGCAATACCGGGGAGCGGCATCGGCGTCTTTGATGCTCACGGTGAGCGGCGAGGTCCCCTTGAACGAATCCGCGAGGGAGAAATCGACGACGCTCGTGTATTTCCTCCCGAAGAGCGCGGCGATTTCGCGGGCGAAGCCGGCATGGCTCCAGAGATCAGGCCTGTGGGTGATGGACTTGTTGTCGATCTCGATACGCGTATCGGCCCAATCGGGGTAAAGCTGCGCGAGCGGGATCCCCAGCGCCGTGTCCGGGGGAAGGATCATGATGCCGCTGTGGTCGTCGGAGAGTCCAAGCTCCTTTGCCGAGCAGAGCATTCCGGAAGACTCCTCTCCGCGGATCTTGGACTTCTTGACGGTAAAATCTTCCGTGAATCTGGTCCCCACCGTGGCGAGCGGGACGATATCCCCAGACTTGTGGTTGGGCGCGCCGCACACTACGTGAAGACGCCCGGTTCCCGTGTCCATGTCGCACAGGGTGAGCTTGTCAGCGTTCGGATGCTTTTTAAGATCGACGATCCGCGCGGTGATGACCGTCTTCAGGTGTTCGTTCAGGTGCTCGATCCCGTCTATCTCCGCGGTAGCCATGGTAAGCCGTGACGCGATATCCTCGGGGGTAAGGCCTTCGAGGTCGACCATTCGTTTGAGTATATTGAAAGAGATCCACATTGCTTTCTTCCCCCTAGAATTGTTCGAGGAAACGGATGTCGCCGCTCAGGAAATGGCGGATGTCGTTGATGCCGTAGCGCATCATCACGAGCCGGTTCATCCCCAGTCCAAAAGCGAACCCGCTCCATTCATCGGGGTCGATGTTGCCCAGCCGCAGCACGTTCGGGTGCACCAGCCCGCAGGGAAGGAGCTCGACCCAGCCGCTCTGCTTGCACACGCTGCAGCCCTTGCCGTCGCAGATAAGGCAATGGATGTCGAGCTCGAAGCCGGGTTCCACGAAGGGGAAATACCCGGGGCGAAGCCGGATGGTAACCTCACGGCCGAATATCTCTCTCAAGAGCGATTTCATGAAATAGATGAGGTTGGCGACCGATATGTCTTTGTCCACCATCATGCCCTCTACCTGGTAGAAGGTATTTTCGTGCGAGGCGTCGATCGCCTCGTAGCGGAAGACCCGGCCGGGGCCTATCACCCTGAACGGGGGGCGATGCGTGGCCATGCCGCGCACCTGGATCGCGGAGGTGTGCGTCCTCAATAAATTTCCATCCTCGGTCCAGAAGGTGTCCTGCATGTCGCGCGCGGGATGGTGCGTGGGGATGTTCAGCGCCTCGAAGTTGTTGTATTCGGTCTCCACCTCGGGGCCGTCCAGCACCTCGAATCCCATGGAGGTGAAGATGTCCTCGATCTCGTACTGAATCTGCGAAAGCGGGTGGAGCCTGCCTCGGCGGAATGCCTCGTCGGTTGATGCGCCGTCGAGCGTGACGTCTATCCACTCCTTTTTGAGGAGATCGGAAATGTTCGCCTCGGAAAGCGCGGCCTTTTTCGCGTCGAGTGCCTTTTCGATCGCGGCCTTCACGGCGTTGGACTTCTGCCCCATGCGCGCGCGCTCCTCGGGGGTAAGCTCACCAAGGGCGCGGAGTATCTGTGTGAGCTCGCCCTTGCGGCCGAGCACGCGCACGCGTATGTTTTCGAGCTCTTCGGTATTCGGGGCGGCCCCTATCTGGGAGAGAGTCGCGGTCTGGATTTGGTCGAGTTTCAGTTCCATGGCGCACCCGCTGGACGTGTGGATTTAAAATAGCATCACAATGGGAACGGTCGACCAAAAGTCAAGGAAAAAGTATCGGGGGTCCGATTCGCGCGCGGGCCGGCCGGCACGTACCCGTAGGGACGCGATTAATCGCGTCCCTACGGGTACGTGCCGGGTAACAGCATATGTTTTATTCCGCCGTCTTCAGTCGCGGTATGACCGAAAAGAGATACGGCGCAAGGAACGTAACCCATAAGCCCAGCATCCAATAGCGCAAAAAGTCGGCGGCCGCGAGCTGCGGCATAACGGCTTTAAGCCCAAAGCGAATGGCCGCCACGCCCGCGAAACCGATCACGCATCTGCCGGCAAGCTGGAGGAACGTGCCCCGGGCGAGGTACCCGATCTTTTCATGTTCCAGGATGATGCCCACGAGGAAGCCGGACATCACGCCCAGGCTCTTGCCGGGCTCGTGTCCGGGTATGATCGTGGAAAGTACAAAGGGGACGAGCAGGGCGAGTCCCAACGCGATGCCCCTGTAAGCGTCCTGGTAGCGCTTTTCAAGGAATGCGGCCGTGAGCATGTACGCCGAAAGCACGATCGCCCCGAATACAAGCCCGCCTAAGACATCGCCCAGGTAGTGAACCGCCAGGTAGAGGCGCGAATAGGAAATCAAAAAAATAATAACGGCCGATGCGATAATAATCGGACGTTTCTTTAAATAAAATGCGAGGGCTCCCCAGAAAACAATCGAGTCCTGCGCGTGGCCGCTCGGGAATCCCGGGCTTTTATGTGGCAGATATCTTATGTTGAGCTCCTTTATTCCGTCCAGGAGATAGTCGGGATTGGGTCGGGGATTGAAGAAAAGATCCTTCAGCGAGGCGTTCACGAAATCTCCGAACAGGAACGCGCCACCGGCAAAGATGGCGAGTCTTTTATCGATGCACCAGTAGACCAGCGGGATTGCGGTGAGATAAAACGATTCGTTGCCCATCCAGGTGAAGAATGCCATTACGGAATCGAACCAGGTTCCTATAAACGGATGGATTTGATTGAGTATTTCCTCTCCGAACAGCAGGGGATGATTGAAAAAGCTCTCCATACGCTCCTCCTAGCGGTTTTTACGGTGAAAGGCGTCAATCGCGATCTTTGCTGCTCCGAGCGCCGGTGCGCGCTCTTCGTCTTTTATAAGAAGATACTTAACATTTTCGGCGAGTCCCCGCATCGTGCGTTCGCGCACGGTCTTTTTTATCACGGGAAGCAGAAATCGGTGAGCCCGGGAGAGTCCGCCCCCCAGGATAACGGCCTGCGGATTGAAAAGGTTAACGAAGTTCGCGATGCCCATACCCAGGTATTCCGCGGTTGTGTGCAGCGCGTGGAGGGCCAGATCGTCCTTCCTGAGCGCCTCCTCGTGAATCGTCCTTGCAGTGAGATTCCCCTCGCGGACGCGCGCCTTGAGCGTCGAGTGGGGATATTTTTTAAGTTTCATTCTGGTGTAGCGCACGAGGGCGGTCGCCGACGCATAGAGCTCCAGGCAGCCCGTGCTCCCGCACGGACACCGGGGTCCTTTGTAGTCGATGGTGGTGTGCCCCACCTCCATGGAGCTCCCGGACTGTCCGGTGTACACGGTTCCCCCGACCACCAGGCCCCCGCCCACGCCCGTTCCCAGGGTAAGCATGATCCAGTCCGAATAGTCCCGCCCATGCCCGGTCCAGAGTTCGCCCATCACCGCGACGGTCGCGTCGTTTTCCAGGAATACGGGCTTTCCCGTGATCCTGCCCATGTTTTCCGCCAGGTGATAATTTTTCCAGCAGGGAATGTTCGCGCTCATGAAGACCAGGCCCCTGTCGCGGTCGATGGATCCCGCGGTCCCTATCCCTATTGCGCGCACTTTTCGAAATTCAATCCCTGCGCGCGCGGCGAGCGCCCGGCACATTGAGTCGATTCCCGCGTCGATTTCGCGCGCGGTGACGCCCGTGGGGACCCTGTCGAACGCGCGTACAGCGCCCTCGCGGTCCGCGAGCACTCCCTTGATTGTGGTTCCCCCGATGTCGATCCCTATATACACGCCGGTCCCCTTTGTATTCGTTAGACACACAATTGCGTATCAGATTTTCATCGGGGCCGTAAAGCAAATTTTAACCGGGTCGATAATAAACTTGTCCTTTTCAACAGCGTTAATAATAGTAGATGTTCGAATCGTCCGGCTCCGATACGCCTACCGGCGTGTGCAAAAGGGGCTCGCGGAAAAAAGCAGCGAGCGGGAACGCGGCGAAAGCGGACCGCTATGAAGGCTATCGGACCCCCATTGCCGGATCGATTCGCCCGCATTCCCCGGCCCGCGAATATGCCGGGGGCTTATCTTAACCATGGAGCGTTGTGCAATTAATGTCGACCCTGATAGACCTGCACCTGCATACGAAGGCCTCGGACGGCCTGCTGTCTCCCTCGGAGCTCGTCGCATTCGCGTCCGCGAACGGCGTGGGCGCGATAGCGATAACCGATCACGATACCGTGGCTGGCGTAGGGGAGGCGCTTGAACGGGCCGCACAGGCCGGGATCGTATGCATCCCGGGGATCGAGTTCAGCGTGGAGCATCCTGCCTCGTTTCACCTTCTGGGCCTGTTCGTCGACCATGCGCATCCCGGGCTCGTGAAGCGCACGGAGGATCTCCAGCGTTTCAGGGAGAACCGTGCGGAGCGCATGCACGCCGACCTTGCGGCTCACGGGATATTCATTCCTTATGAGGACGTGATCGAGGAGGCGGGAGGGGCCGCGATAGGAAAACCGCATTTTGCGCGTGTCCTGGTGAAGCACGGTTACGCCGGGAGCCACGATGAGGTATTTACCAGGTTTCTTGAGAAAGGAATGCCAGGGTACGCTTCAAAGGAAAAAATTCTCCCGGAAGAAGCGCTCACGCTTATCGACCAGGCGGGGGGCATCGCGGTGCTCGCCCATCCGGTTTCACTCCAGCTGGGGACGGGCGCGGAATTCGAGATAGTCCTTCGCGGCCTGGTCGACCAGGGGCTGCGCGGCATCGAGGTCTACGCCTCCATGCACGCAGACGACGAGGTCCGCGACCTGCTGGCCCTGGCCAGGAAATATAACCTGCTTGTCTCGGGAGGAAGTGACTTCCATGACAACGAGGAAACGGAGATGGGATACTACGGGCTTTCCCGTCCCATCCCGGTTGAAATCCTCGACCCGCTGATGCGCGCGGGAGGGTGACCCACGTCGTTCGCCTGTTGTCGCCGCCCTTTGTCAGAGACTTTAAAATTTTCTCGACACATTCCAAACTCGCTCTTATACTTTCAAGGCGGAATAGAAGGTGGAAAATCAGGGATGTCTATCCGAAATGTTGGAGTGTCTAATGACGAAAAATTCCGTAAACAAGACCGCCGTATATATCGTCAAAACGATCAAGGAAGAGTTTGCGTGTGATGGTATCGGGATTGTGTCGCTCATAATGTTTGGCAGCAGGGCCAGGGGGGGGGGAGCGTCCGGAGAGCGATTGGGATTTCGTCGCCGTGACCGACCAAACGCTCGCCTGGACGCGGAAAATGGACCTGTGGCTGCGGATCGCGCGCCGGCTTTCCGAGCGGTCGATCACCGCGGATATCGTTATAAAAACCGAGAACGAATATTACCATGACAGGGGCGATACCGGCAAGGTTGTCTATTACGCGGCGAAGGAAGGGATCGTACTGTGAATGAAAATACGGTCCGCCAGTGGTTCGCCCGCGCGGAAAACGATTTGAAGGCGGGCAAAGATGAATTCGCGACGAAGGAGCCGGCCACAGACACAGTCTGCTTTCACATGCAACAATGCGTCGAGAAATATCTCAAGGGATATCTTGTCTTTCACGGAAAGGAAATCGATAAAACGCATAATCTCACCTCGATTTTAGTCCAATGCGCCGCTGTTGACGCCTCATTTCAGGAGCTTATAGATAAAAAGATAGACCGTTTGACGCCTTACGCCACAGTCCTGAGATACCCCGATGATTTTTATATGCCGGACGCTACTGAAACTGTCGCGCTTCATTGAAAACGGGAAAAAAATAGGGTAAAAATAAGCTAGTAAATCCTCCGAGATATTTATAGGAGGATCACATGACCAAGAGTAAGAGACGGCGTTTCACCCCGGAAGA